>CALBLB010000314.1 GCA_937896115.1 uncultured Succinatimonas sp. | reverse complement strand
AGGAAATAACTGCAGGATAGGTGATCCCGAAGCTTTTTACGAAAAGTCTGCTTTTTGCATAGACTGCCGATCTGCTTACATACAGACAAAAGAGCAGGGCGGTTATGGTAAAGGTTGCAAAAGTAGCTGCTCCGCATCCTGCTCCTCCCATAGCGGGTAAGCCCAGTTTGCCGAAGATAAAAATATAGTTAAGCGGAATATTTACGGCCAGCATGATGAGCCCGAACATCAGCGTAGGTCTGGTATGTCCTAAGCCTTCGGCATAAGAGCGCACCACGTTGTAAAGGGCAACTCCCGGCATTGCGGCGGCGCACCAGAAAACGTAGCGTGAGGCTACGTCCATCATCGCAGGATCTGACGGCAGTAAAAAAAGGATCTGTCTTAACAACAAAAGCAACAAGATGAAGAGTAGGGAGGCTCCCATGCAGATCCACAGTGCACACCACATGCGCTTGGATATTTTTGCCAAAGCTCCGGCTCCTCTTAACTGCGAGACCATGGGTTGTATGGCCAAAGTAAGTCCTGCAAGTGAGAGCTGACAGGGGTTAAACAAAGCTGCGCCTACGGCTACTCCTGACAATTCGATAGTACCGGCGGCACCTGCCATGACGGTATCGGTGACGCTGACGGCGCACTGGGCCAGCTGTCCTATGATGATCGGCCAAAAAAGCCTTAAAAGTTGCAGGATCTCTTGTGAACGCTTTCTTTTATAAGTCAATTTGTTATGTTCCATAATGGTGAATTTTAAAAAATCTTTAATTTTTCAATAAATAAAATCTAAATTACTGCCTTTTTTAAATTTTGTTATTACCAGATTTTTAGTGTTTAACATTAGTAAATGCACTTAAATGGTGAAAATATTGCACCAAGCTTAGGCAAAAGCTCGCTTTATGCATCACTTTGAGCTGTTTTTTACTTTATTGTTGCACCGTTTTAGTCGGAGTTTTATCGTTTAACTGCAGTATCGATTAGCCTTTGTAACAAGGAGTTTCTTATGAAATTTTTAAAATCCGCCGCACTGCTTGGCGCGCTAGCTGCAGCGCCGGCCGTGTTTGCCGATGAAGCCGCTCCGGTACTCGATACCGCAGACAACGGTTTCATTCTTCTTTCAGCCATGCTGGTACTTTTCATGTCAGTACCGGCCATAGGTCTGTTCTACGGCGGCATGGCACGTTCAAAGAACGTCCTGTCCGTACTTGAACAGTGCCTGGTGGTCTTCTGCATGGCCATCATGCTCTGGTTTATTATCGGCTACAGCTTCGCCTTCGGTCCCACCGACGGTTTCTTAGGCGATTTCTTCGGCGGTTTTGGTAATCTCTTCTTATCAAGCGTCAACGCCGAGAGCCTCTCAGGAACTCTTTCTGAATACACTTGGGTGATCTTCCAAGGAGCCTTCTGCGCCATTTCCGCTTGCCTGATAGTAGGTTCTACGGTTGAGCGTGTGAAATTCCCAGGCCTTATTTTAGCAGTAGGTCTGTGGATTGTATTCTCTTATGCTCCTTTGTGCCACCAAGTATGGGGCGGCGGCTTTATCGACAGCGTCTTCCATGCCTATGACTTTGCCGGCGGCACCGTGGTTCACATCAATGCCGGTATCTGCGGCATCGTGGGTGCACTCATGATCGGCAAACGTCACGATCTCGGCCGCTCCAACATGGCTCCTCACAATGTTTCATATACCTACATCGGCTCTGCTTTGCTGTGGATCGGTTGGTTAGGCTTTAACGCAGGCTCCGAACTTACTGCCGACGGTATCTCCGCTCTTGCTTTCATCAACACCGTGATTTGCCCGGCTGCCGCTGCTCTTGCCTGGATGTGCGGTGAATGGATAATGTTCAGAAAGCCTTCTACTTTGGGTACCTCATCAGGTGTAGTTGCAGGCTTGGTTGCCATTACCCCTGCCTGCGCTTTCGTAGGTCCGGTAGGCGCCATGATCATCGGCTTTATCGCAGGCTTCGTAGGCCTTTGGGGTGTTCACGGTTTCAAGAAGATCACCAAGATCGACGATTCGCTTGACGTATTCGGCGTGCACGGCCTCTGCGGTATCACCGGTGCTCTTTTAACCGGCATCTTCTGTGCTCCTTCTTTAGGCGGTCAGGGCTTCAAAGAAGGCTGGGATTCCATCGCCGGTCAGTTCTACGGTCAGTTCATGTCAGTGGTAGTAACCGTGATCTGGTCTTTGGTAGTCTCCGTGATTGCCTTTAAGGTTGCCGATATTCTAGTTGGTATCAGAGTTACTCCTGAGGAAGAGTCCGAAGGTCTCGATCTTGCCTCCCACGGCGAGCGTGGTTACAACCTGTAATAAGTTGCTAATGAAAATACGGAGTAGACAAAATGAAAAGGATCACAGCAATTATCAA
>CALBLB010000313.1 GCA_937896115.1 uncultured Succinatimonas sp. | reverse complement strand
GACTCTTCCTGTAAGTTGAACAAATCATAAAGCTTGTGCGGCTCAAAAAGGTGCAAGTTAAAAAATTGTAACTTATGAGTGCATACTGCCCTATAAAAGTGCAGGTTATGTCCAAGTGAAAAAGCCTTGAGATGAGAGGCTGCAACAACTTACTTTTATCGTAATTTGAAAACTTGGCGACGGAGTGAAAAAGAAGCGGTGAATCGACTTATATATGCCTGCCGATTGTATTTTTTACATGGTTATTCTAAAATGAAATAATTTTTCAAAATCAAGGCATTGCGTGCACATCAAAGCACAGTTTTACGCCTGAGAGCTGAAATGAAACGTCAGGCTTGGTTTCCGTACTGAGGGAGTGGGTGTGGAAAACACGGATCTTTATTACCTCGTCTTTATAGGCGGGTTGTTGCTTACCTGTTCTATTTTCGCCTCCAAATTGTCAAAAATAGTGGGAACACCCTTGCTGTTGCTGTTTTTGGGGATAGGCATGCTTTGCGGTGAGGACGGGATCTTTCTGCATATAGTCTATAACGATTACACTTCCGCTTTCTATATAGCCAACCTCATGTTGGCTCTGATCCTCTTTGACGGCGGTCTGCGTACCAATTTTCATGAATTTCGCTCAGTAGCCAAAGAATCTTTATTGCTCGCCACTTTCGGAGTAGTTTTAACCTCTTTTATTACCGGTGCAGCAGCCTATTTGGTGCTGGATCTTACTTTTGTTCAGGCTTTGCTTATAGGCTCCATAGTAGGTTCCACCGATGCTGCCGCGGTGTTTATGCTGTTAGGTGACGGCGGAGTTCATTTAAAACAGCAGGTATCCTCCACTTTGAAGATAGAATCAGCCACCAACGATCCTATGGCGATTTTACTTACCACGGTGTTGCTTGCGTTGATTTCAGGGAAGGCCAAATCCGGGTTTGACGTGGTGCTCTTCTTTTTGCAGCAGTTTGGTTACGGTTTGATCTTCGGTATAGTTTTCGGTATGGTCGCCAGAGTCATGATCGCCTCATTCACCTTAGGAGCGGGACTGTATTCCCTGTTGGCTATAGGTATGGGACTTATAGGTTATGCGGTTACCTCTTCTTTAGGAGGCTCGGGGTGCTTGGCCATCTTCGTGATGGGAATGTGCGTCGGCAACCAGAAAAACCGTGCCGTAAGCTATGTTTTGCCGGTAGGAGAAGGCATTACCTGGCTTGCTCAAATCACGCTGTTCCTCATGCTCGGGATCTTGGTCACCCCGCATCTTATGGTTTATTATCTGGTTCCTGGGATCGTGGTTGCGGCGGCGATCAGCTTTATTGCCCGTCCTTTATCGGTATTTTTGCTCTTAAAACCTTTTTTCAAAGCATTTTCAAATCGCGATTTGGGATTTATGTCCTGGGTGGGGTTACGCGGTTCGGTCCCCGTAGTTTTGGCCATATATCCGGTGATGGAGGACGTGCGCAACGCTCAGCTTTATTTCAACGTTGCCTTCGTCGTGGTGCTGTTTTCACTGTTGGTTCAGGGAGCTTCTTTGGTACCTGCTTCCAAATGGTTTAAGGTATACGCTCTTTCTGCTTCAGCGCCGTTGTCAAAATCAGAAATGGGGATCATGCTTTCTGATGATTACGAATTATTCAATTACAAGGTAAGACGTTTTAATCTTGAAGGAGTAAGGTTGGGGCAATTGCGTATGCCGCGTCGTACCTGTTTTGCCGGGGTATTTCGCGACGGTTTTTTGTTAAAACCGCGCGGAAATCTCGTCTTAAAAAGCGGCGACATAGTTTCTATCATCGGTTCAGACAGCGACGAGAGCATGTTAAACGCCTTGTTTGCACAAAAGGCCAAAGCCAAATTGCCAAGACCTTTTAAAGGTAACAGAGTGGTAAAAGGAGAGATACGCATGACGGAGCTTTCTGATCTGTACGGACTGGAACTTACCAGTTTTGAAAAAACACTCAATGTTTCAGAGTTCATGTCTTATCATATCGGCGGTTTCCCTCAGGTAGGTGACAGTGTAAGTCTCATCAATTCCACCTTGGTAGTCAGTTGCATAGAAGGTGACGAGGTGTCGGAGATCGGAGTAATGCTCGCGCGCGACGGGCGGCAGGATCTCGCTTGAACCGGAAATATGCGGTTTGAGTCTTTTTAAACTGCGTGATCTTTTTTCAACCTTAAATTCAGTCAGGTTACAAATGCAAGATACAAAGAGCTTTGCACAGGATGTAAGAAAACATTTGGATATGTTGCTCTACAAGGACGCAAGACGTCTTGGTATCGAGTTAAAACGTTTGATAAATGCCGAGCCTCAGGCCAAGAGTAAAGATGAAATTGCCCTGATGTTGGCAGAAGCGTTGCAAAGGGCAAAACTTCGTAAAGAGAGCGTGCCCAAAATCACTTATCCTCAGGCTTTGCCGGTTTCGCAACACAAAGATGAAATCATCAAAGCCATAAAAGAGCATCAGGTAGTGATCGTTGCCGGTGAAACCGGCTCTGGAAAAACCACGCAGTTACCTAAAATGTGTCTTGAAGCCGGTTTGGGACAAAGGGGAGTTATAGGTCATACCCAACCGCGTCGTATTGCCGCCAGAGCCGTGGCTTCGCGTATTGCCGAGGAGCTTGGGCAAAATTTAGGGCAAAGCGTAGGTTATAAGGTACGTTTTACCGACGTCACTTCGGAAAACTGCCTGATCAAACTCATGACCGACGGTATTTTGCTCTCGGAGACCGCTTCTGATCGTCTGCTTTTACAATATGATTGCATCATCATCGATGAAGCTCACGAACGCTCTTTGAATATCGATTTCCTTTTAGGGTATTTAAAAAATCTGTTAAAACGCCGTCCTGAATTAAAGCTCGTGATCACTTCGGCAACCATCGATGTGGAGCGTTTTTCAGAGCATTTTGATCATGCGCCGGTATTTGAAGTTTCCGGCAGAACTTATCCTGTAGAGGTGGTCTATGCTCCTTTGGAGGAAATGCCGCAGGATGATGAAGACGAGCCGTCGGTAAGCGATCTGCGTCAGGGAGTGCTCAAGGCTTTTCAATATCTGCAACATGACTGCGGACGCGGCGATACTTTGGTGTTTTTGCCTGGTGAGCGCGACATCATGGATATGGCGGCTTTTCTAAACCGTTCGCATCTTCAGGGAGTTGAGGTGGTGCCTTTGTTTGCCCGCCTGGCAGCGTCCGAGCAAAATCGTATTTTTGCTCCTCATCAGGGAGTACGCATAGTACTCTCTACCAATATAGCCGAAACCTCGCTTACCGTACCGGGCATTCGCTACGTTATCGACCCAGGAACGGCGCGCATTTCCCGTTATTCGCCGCGTACCAAGGTACAGCGTCTGCCTGTTGAAAAGATCTCACAGGCCTCTGCCAATCAGCGTAAAGGGCGTTGCGGACGCGTAAGCGACGGCGTGTGCGTGAGACTGTATTCAGAGCAGGATTTTTTGTCACGTCCTAAGTTCACCGATCCTGAAATTTTGCGCACCAATCTTGCTTCGGTGATCCTGCAGATGGTGGCACTGCGTTTGGGCAGCGTCAGTGACTTCCCCTTTATCGATCCTCCCGAGGCAAGACAGATC
>CALBLB010000312.1 GCA_937896115.1 uncultured Succinatimonas sp. | reverse complement strand
AACTGGTTACCCCCCCCCCCATTCAGATGTTGATTTAAAAGGGAAAAAAGAAAAATTAAGGCAAGTTATGCTGGGGATAGGCATAACGTTGAACCTATCGGTACTTTTCTTTTACAAATACCTTTTTTGGGTGGTAAGCGAACTTTCCGCCATTTCCTTTTTTTCAGGCTTGCATGTACGCGAGCATGCTTTGCCTCTTGGGATCAGCTTTTTTACTTTCCATGCAGTAAGTTATCTTGTCGATGTCTACAAAGGAAAGGTCGGGCAACATTCTGCCGTAGATTTTGCCACCTACTTTTTCATGTTCCCGCATTTGGTGGCAGGCCCGATAGTACGCTTTGAAAGCGTACGCAATGATATACGCATACGTAAACGCAATTACGATCTGTTTGCTTACGGGATCTTCCGCTTTGTGCTGGGACTTAATAAAAAGATCCTGATTGCAAATTTTGTCTCCCCTATAGCCGATCTGGCTTTTGCATCCTCTCAATCCTATGTTCCGTGTCTTACAAGCGCTGAAGCTTGGTTGGGACTTTTGGCTTATAGCCTGCAAATATATTTTGATTTTTCAGGGTATTCGGATATGGCCATAGGTTTGGCCGCCATGATGGGAATTCATTTTGAGGAGAATTTTCAAAGTCCTTATCAAAGTCACAGCATCAGAGAGTTCTGGCGGCGTTGGCATATCTCATTGTCCTCCTGGCTTCGTGATTATCTCTATATACCCTTAGGAGGCAGTCGCGTAAATAAATGGATCACCTATCGCAATCTGGTGATCGTCTTTGCTTTGTGCGGTCTTTGGCACGGAGCTGCTTTTACCTTTTTGATTTGGGGACTTTGGCACGGTGCGTTGCTGATCTTAGAAAGAGGACGTATAGGAGTATTTATCGAAAAAATGCCCGTATGGGGGCAGCGTGTTTACTGTTTTTTGGCGGTGATGACAGGTTGGGTGTTTTTCAGGGCAGATGATCTTGATCATGCTTTTAGCTATCTGAACATCATGTTTTCTTTTGGAGAAAGTCCAGTAAATGAGACTTTTAGCATTGGATTTTTAAATTTAATGGCCTTAAGTGCAGGTCTTGTCTTAGCTCTCTTCGGGCGGAGGCTTTTTATCTTCGGAAGAGACAATTACAAGCATTATCCGTTGTGGCTTTTCGGATTGAATCTATTTTTTTCGATTTTTGCACTGTCTTATTTATATACCGGCAGCCGTAACCCTTTTATTTACTTTAATTTTTGAAAATGAACAGGCGTATTTCAAAGATCTTAGTGACAATTTTTTTAGTAATGATTGCCGGTGCTTTTTTGCTGACGGTACCGTTTTTGGGGGATCAGGAGGACTGCATTGTCAAGACTGAAAACCGTACTATAACTCGTTATGTCCCGCTTAAATCATTAAAAAATCGCGATATAAAGGCATATTTTAAGAATTTGGACGACTTTATCGGCGACAGATTATTTTTACGCGACAAGCTAGTTACTCTCATGAACGGGATCTTGAGAACTCCCAAATGGTTTAGCGTTTATGATGTTTTAAACGGGGTAAAAGGTGTAACGGGAGAAGACGGATTTTTATTTTTGGGAAATTCGTATTCACAGGTGCTGGACAGACATTTTTCAAAAAAATTCCATGAAAAACAGCAAGATCTTAAAAAACTTTCTGCAAGATTAGACGGATTCAGAGTAAGAGCACATGATGTCGGTGCCTCATTTTCTGTTTTTATTGCTCCTGATAAACACGGCATATATTGTGAAAAATTCCCGGTTTTCATGATGCAAAAGCCGTGCAGTTTGACGGATGAATTTACCTTAGAGCTCTCAAAGAGATTAGAGCAGGAAAATTTCGATGTTTTTTATCCTTATGAGGCATTAAGAAAACATCGTGACATACCTTTGTATTACAAAACCGATACGCATTGGAATTTGCAAGGTGCTGCTGTTGCCTTCGATGCTTTTGTCGATCATTTAAAAACATCAGCGAAATTGCCTGCAGATTTTCTTAAGGTAAAACCGGATCTTACGCAGTCAAAAGTGTCCAGACCTATGGATCTTGGGGCCATTATCGGAGTGAATGCCGACTTTAAAGTAGATGACGTCGACTATGCTTTAAATGATCACATAGAGGTTTTGTGGAGTCAAAAAGGAAGCGCTTTTGCTAAAACCGAGATCATGAATGCCTGTGCGCAGGGGCAAAATGCCGACTGGTACGGTGAAATGAAAAATCCTCATGCTTTAAATAAGATGAAGATACTCATGATCTGCGATTCTTTTGCTACGGCGTTTTCTCGGATCATGAACTTGAATTTTTCTCAGGCTCTCTATATTTCAAGGCATTCTGACGACTCTTTTTGCTATGAGAAAATTGCAAAGTTTCGTCCGGATCTGGTGATTTACGAAAGTGTTGAGAGGGATTTTCGATAAATCTGCCTCCATCTTAAAAATGGAGGCGGTTGCCGAAAAGATCAGAGAAATTTACAGCAGGTTGTACTCGCTCACGCATTGGCAACAAGGACAGCAACTGTCGCCTAAATGAAATTTCTTATGAGCGATAGTTCTGAAATCCTCTGCAAATGAAAAGAAAGGAGTGTGGCAATTCGAGCACCCCACAAGTTTGGTTCTCTCCTGCAGAATGCTGGATAAAAGTTCAATAAGATCATTAAAATTCGGAAAGTTGCTGGTGAACTCGCTGTGAGTCCATTGTTTGTATTCAAGAGCATGATACAGTTCGCGTACGCTCAAATAGCATCCCGTAGCCAGAACATAGGAGATCTGAGAGGGGATCCCTTTGATACTCAAAGGATGAAACAGAGCTTTTTGATTGAGCAGTACGCGCATGCAAATAAAGTAGAGAGATAACATCAGTACCGTAAACATGCATTTACTCTTGTTTTTCACAAATATTTGATACCCTTCCTGAGTAGGTTTGGCACTGTGATCAAAACCGTCGGTAAGGCGGTATTTGCGAAACATGAGATCGCATACTGAGTGAGAAAGTTTGGTTACTCTTCTTATGAGCGCAGGGGAAGCTCCAGCAGCGTCCATCATCACCGCAAGGCGCCGTTGCATTATCGGAGGTTGGTTGTAATTTAAAAGTTCTTTGTTGATGTGGCGTTTGTCATGTAATAAATGCTCAAGAGCATGTAAAAGGCCGCCGCTTTTTAGGTTGACCAGTTCATGGAAAAAACTTTCTGGTGACTGATTCATCACTCTTAATTTATCCACTATAAGATGCGGCTGGGTCAGCGACAATCTGCAAAAACGGGCCAGCGGAGTTTCATTGGGATCGAGTATATCGGGACGGTATAAGGTGTCGTGCAAATTGTGTTTGAATGGGCTGTTTTCAAATAATTGCGGCTCAGCAAGAAAGGCCAGACGTATAAAAGGGCTAAGCGCGTTTG
>CALBLB010000311.1 GCA_937896115.1 uncultured Succinatimonas sp. | reverse complement strand
TTACGGAAATAAGTCCCGTTTTAAACTGATTACCGCCTGAAATTCCCGCCGCCACATAACAACTCATGGCTACGGGAGGGGTGATGTTTGAAAGACAGGCATAGATAAGGCAGAACAAATGCGCACAAATGGGAACTATGCCGACCTTGATAAGCACAGGAACGGCAACTGCCTGAACAATCACGTAAGCTGCCACCCCGGGAACTCCCATACCCAGCACCACCGACATCAACATGGTGAAAATACCGGTTAAGAAAATATTTCCGTCGTTTACAAAGGATAAAATCACATATCCCATGTTAAGACCTAAGCTGGTCAGCGTGACGGTACCGATGATGATGCCGATGATCACGCAGCATACGCCTACTGCCACTGCTCCTCTGGCACCTTCCGTTACGGCCTTTAAGATCACGGCAGGAGTCATGCGGCTTTCACGTCTCATATAACTTGATAAAACCGTAGCCACAATCGAAAGCACGGCAGCATATAAAGGGGTGTAGCCAAAGCACATGAGCGCAATCAGCACGAACAGAGGTAATGAGAGATACCCCTGTTTTTTGATGACATCCAGGGCATTGGGAATATTCTCTTTGGCAAAGCCCGACAAACCTCTTTTCTTGGCTTCAAAATGTACGGCGCATAACAAACCCAAATAATAAAGAAATGCGGGAATTACGGCAGCCAGCATCACGTTTACATAACTGACGTTTAAAAATTCCGCCATGACAAAGCCCACGGCACCCATGATAGGAGGACAAAACTGACCTCCGGTGGACGCCACGGCTTCAACTGCGCCTGCAAATTCCTTGCGATAACCGATTTGCTTCATCAAGGGAATGGTGATGGTACCAGTAGTAGCTACATTGGCGATCGCCGAGCCGTTGATCATTCCCATGGCAGCTGAGGCTAACACCGCCACTTTGGCAGGGCCTCCTGGGGTTTGTCCTACCAAAGCTAAGGAAAAATCGTTGATGAATTTTGAAAAACCGCTGTATTTTAAGAAAGCTCCGAACATTACGAAGATGAAGATATAGGTTGCACTGACGCCTATGCCGATACCGAAAATACCCTGAGTGCCCCAAAATTGCGTGGACAGCACTCTCTTCAAAGTCATGCCGTT
>CALBLB010000310.1 GCA_937896115.1 uncultured Succinatimonas sp. | reverse complement strand
ACCGTCGGAGCTTTTGATGTCGCACCCTACGATCAAAAATCGCGTCGATGCCTTACGCCGCCTTCCTTACTAATTTTTCTAAACAAGATGAAAGACAAATTAATCAGAATGTTAAGCATGATCTTTTTGATCATGCTTGTTGCATCGTTGTTAACGACTGCAGCAATCTTAATTTTTTAAACCTTATGTGCCACCCCAAAAAAATGTCACATTTTTGTGTTGAAGATCTATTACTCAAACATCAGTGATATAGATAACTGTAAAATTCTAATTTGTAGCCTTTCTTTAATGTACAGTTCCAAAACTCCGTAGAGTTCGATCATTATTATGTAACAGTATTGAATAACCAAAAGTCCTCAAAACGAGGACTTCTTACTGATTGATCGCCTGATAGATCGTCCCTCGATACATAGTCGCTCAATTCATACTGAAGATATCACCACCTTCATTTTCCAAGACATCTAGCGGATCCCTAACACATCTCAAGCAAAAGACAAATGTAGCTGTACTTACCGTCTTTCCACTGCAAACGCTAAAGTAAGTCGTTGTACAGCTGTCTTAAAGGTTTTGCTCCCAATGAATCCTTAACAAAGTTTGATGGCATCAGTTCCATCTTGGAAAAATCCAGATTCTTTAAACTGGGAATGGGCAGAAGCTCGGTTAAATGCGAGCAGATGAAATCTTTGTCCTTGAAGAACTCTTTGAAAAAAGGATCTTGTGACAAGGGTACCTTGCCGCTGCCCCTGCCCCATGGCTGCGGGCATCGTCGTGTTTATCCATGTAGTAGTCCGTGTTTAGTTCATACGGCACCATTGCCGCATCAACAAGTATGCACGGTCAAAAAACACTTCCCGCTGAATTTAGGCGGATTCAGCCTGAATTTGATGCTTTTTTGAATTTAACGATGAATTTTCAAAAAGTTAGGTGATTGAGCGTTTAGTTAAAAAATGTGAACTTAATCAACTTTATAACCTGGCCAGAATGCAACTGTTTTCAAAAAAAGTCGTAAGACTCAGTCGTATTTATTCTGAAGAGAATATCAAATTCACTGTTAGCGCTGAATTGTTTATCAAATCAGTCTACCTTCATTGTCATTAAAATTTCTAAGCCCCACGGAGACAACCAGGGGCTCTTTAGTCTAATGTTTACCTTTAACTCAATCCCATAAGTTGTGGCATAAACATGGAAAGCTCAGGGAAGAGTACGATCACAACCAATGCCAATAAGGCAGCTCCCAAAAGCGGCAGTACCGGAGGGGTCAACTGCTCCATAGTCAGATTGCAGATCTTGGCTCCCACATATAAATTCACCGCCACCGGAGGGGTTACCTGCCCTACAGCCAGATTTACCGTCATCATGACGCCGAACCATACCGGATCCCAGTTAAAATGCTGCATCAGCGGCAGCAGGAACGGCAAAAGTACATAATAGATGGAGACTGCATCGAGTAACATGCCGGCTGCCAAAAGCACGACATTGATGATAAGCAACAATACCCAAGGATTATCCGACAGTGCCAAAAGCACTTCAGCACCGCGATCGATCAATCCTACCGTGCTTGCTACCCAGGCAAACAAACCTGCACACGTAACCACGAACATGATGACGGCGGTAGCTTTGACGCTTTCAATCAGCATGTTCATAACCACAGATACGCTGCGTATGGTACGGTAGATGAATATGCCTACGAACAAACCGTAAAAGATAGCCACGGCAGCAGCCTCGGTAGGGGTGAACACTCCTCCGTAGATACCGCCTAAGATGACGACAGGAGATAGCACTCCCCAAAATGCGCCGCGAAAAGCTTGCCATACACTGACATCGGATTTTACACCGCGATAGCCCCTGCGCTTGCTTATATACCAAACAGTTCCCATGAGGAAGGCTGCCACGACCATGCCGGGTACGATACCAGCGGAGAACAAAGCTGGAACGGAGACATCGGCAATACCGCCGTAAACGATGAAAGCGATGGAAGGCGGGATCACGATGGCAAGACCAGATGAAACCGATACCGAGGCTGCGGCAAAA
>CALBLB010000309.1 GCA_937896115.1 uncultured Succinatimonas sp. | reverse complement strand
ATCCCCAAAAAAATGCGCCGTACCGTTTGAAAAAAATCTGCCGCTTGACTCGTTGATCTGTACTAAAGATTTTAAAACCGGCCTTATTCCCTGTGTAGGAGAGTGTAATTTGGCACTCTTAAGCATCGATTCATACCCTGCGCAAACCTCCATGAGCATGCTTGAAGCCGTGGCGGCCTTACCCTTTCCCTGTCGCTTTTCCAGCCGTTTTATCTGCTTTGACAGCCTGCGCTCATCCCTTGCTTTAAAACGCAAAAGGAGATTTTTTGAACAACGGCGTCGCGGTTTCGTAAGTCAGATTTTAAACGTGCAGGATCAAAGCGGAGGAGATCGCGATGCCTTAAAACAGATAGATGATATCGATGAAGCTATAGGATCGTTAAGTTCACGCGGACAAAGCTTCGGAGCTTTAAGTCAGGTGTTGGTGATCCCTTCAAAAGATCTGCACATGCTTGAAAAAAGCTGTGCGCAGGCAATAGCCGTCATCGAAGATCTGGGATTTGGTGTACGCGTCGAGACCATCAACGCCACCGAAGCTTTTTTAGGATCTCTGCCAGGAGATCTTATCCATAATTTAAGACGACCTTTGATTAACAGTGCCGCCGTGGCAGATCTGCTGCCGATATTTTCTCCTTGGCACGGCGAAAACAGCGCACCTTGTCCGCTGTATCGCGACAAAGAGCCGCTGTTACAGGCTCTGTCTCCCGATGAAAGTCCCTTTTTCCTTAACCTGCACGCAGGAGATCTCGGTAATACTCTGGTCTCAGGTCCGCCGGGATCCGGCAAATCCGTACTGCTCAACGCATTAATACTCTCGCTGATGCGTTACTCGGATATGAAGATCTGGGCATTTGAACGGGGATTTTCTCTTTGTGCGCTTTGCAGAAAACTAGAGGGTGAACATGTCATGTTGGACGGCAGCGTTTCCTTAAGTCCTTTACGTTTCCTTGAGGATGCCGAAGATTTGTCCCGCGCGCGCAATTTCATCCGTACCTTGTGCACTTGC
>CALBLB010000308.1 GCA_937896115.1 uncultured Succinatimonas sp. | reverse complement strand
TTATACGTGAGGTACAAAACTCTTTTAAAGAGTTTTGGGCAAAAGCGCAACCTTTAACGGAAGTTCTTGAAGATTATACAAATAGATATAAAGCTAATCAAATTTATATAGCCGATCTCAGGCATTTACAAAGCAATAAAACCAAAAGTGTTTTGACTCCCAATGTCATGCAGACTAATTTTGTAACTGCCTGTAATGATTTGATCAGCAAAAACCAAAGCAAAGCATTACTCATTTCTGCCACCGGAACCGGTAAAACCTACGCTGCGGCTTTTCTTGCAAAAGAACTTAAGCCCAGGCGACTGCTTTTTGTCATTCACAGAGAGCAGATCGCCAAAAACGCCCTTGAAACCTTTAAAAAAGTCTTGGGAGGAAATGACGAGCGTTACGGTTTGTTATCAGGGCACAGTCACGATGAAAATGCCGATTTTCTCTTTGCCACGGTGCAAAGTCTTAGTAAAAGTACACGGTTAAGTAATTTCAGGCAGGATCATTTCGATCTCATCATCATCGATGAGGTTCATCATATAGCCGCAGAAAGCTATCAGCGCCTTTTTAAATATTTTTGTCCTAAATTTTGCCTGGGGATGACGGCAAGTCCCGAGCGTACGGACAACGCAGATATATTCAAACTCTTTGACTACAATATAGCCTATGAAATTCGGCTTAAGACGGCGATGGAGCAGGATTTGCTCTGTCCTTTTCATTATTTCGGGATCACCGATGTGGTGATAGAGCACGAAGGAGAGTGCTTTTTAGAGCCGGTGGAGAGTAAAACGTATCAGGCTACCAGCTTTGCTTTAAAGGGGATTAAAGCGTTAACTTCTCAAAAGCGGGTGAAGTATATATTAGAGAAGGCCTCCTTCTACGGTTATTCCGGGAAAAGAGTCAAAGGATTGGTATTTTGTTCAAGCAATGAGGAGAGTAAGGAACTTTCAGCGCGTTTTAATGAGGCTGGCTATAAAACTTTATCCTTAAGTGCTGAAAATTCTGAAAACGAAAGAGAGGCTGCCGTAGAACGTTTGCAGACTGACGATCCCCTGGCAGATAAGCTTGATTACATCTTTACCGTAGATATCTTTAATGAAGGGATAGATATTCCGGAAGTAAATCAGATCCTGATGTTAAGACCTACGCAAAGCGCTATTGTTTTCTTACAGCAGTTAGGCCGCGGTCTTAGAAAATCAGCAGGCAAGGATTTTGTGGTGATCCTTGATTTTATTGGTAATTATGCCAACAATTACCTGATCTCGGTCGCCCTCTCCGGGGACAATTCCTATAACAAGGATAATATGCGCCGTTTTACCTCGTCAGGCGCTTATTTTATTCCCGGGGCCTCCAGTATTCATTTTGATGAAATAGCCATGCAGAAGATCTTCTCTTCAATAGACAAGGCTAAGACCAATGATTTTGCTTTACTCAAATCATCATATTTGAATTTAAGACACAGATTGGGACGCATCCCGAGGCCGGTGGAGTTTTTGCTTAATAACGAGATAGATCCTTCCAAAATTTTTGAACTTAAAAACGGCGGTTTGAAATATCCGTGTTACCCGGAATTCGTGCAAAAAGCAGATGACGGTTTTGAATGCAAACTGTCAGCTACAGCGCGTTCAATGCTTAGCTATTACTCTTATCTGCTGGGCAAAGGACAGCGTCTTACCGAGCTTTTAATGCTTGAAGCTCTGATAAAAAATCAAGATCCCCTAAGCTATGCCTCGGCTTTTCTAAAGGATCATTACGGTATAGCACTTGGTAAAGAGCACTTTGTAAGTGCCGTAAAGATCTTGCAGGCGGATTTCTTTCTTAAAAAAGAAGAAAAGGAAAAGCATTCAGACTGTGCGGCCATCGATTATAAAATGCAGCCTTCGTTGTATTTTAAAAGCTCAATTAAAGAGCCCGGATTTAAAGAAGATCTGAATGAGTTAATCGAGCTTGGAAAGTATTTTTTTGAACATTTTTACGTTAAAGATCGTTACCAAAATACGGATCTCAGCCTCTTTTGCAAATATTCTTATGCAGAAGTTTGCCGCCTGCTCAATTACCCTGTGAATTATAACGGCGGACAAATAGGCGGATATTTTTACGAGCAAAATACTCAAACGTTACCCATTTTCGTAAATTACGACAAAAACGAAAGTGCTATCGCTTATGAGGATCGTTTTGTCGATGAAGAACATCTGCATTGGGTGTCAAAAACCGGACGTAAGCCTGATTCAGGCGATGCTGATCATATCTTTAAGCGAACAGCTGCAGATAGGGAAAACCGTCTTTATTTGTTCGTACGTCGCAATAAAGACGATCATGAAACCAAGGATTTTTATTTTTTAGGAGAGGTTGAAGCAAAGGGAAAACCTTCTTTGGTGCAAATGATGCGCAACGGGAAACAAGTTAATGCTTTTTCCTGTACCTTCAGGCTTAAAACGCCGGTATCACGGGAAATTTACAGATATTTAACCGGTTTTGGAGAAACAGATGAGAAACATTGAAGTAGTTGCAGCCGTAATTTATGAAAACGGAAAAATTCTGGCAACTCAACGCGGATACGGAGAATTTAAAGACGGCTGGGAATTTCCAGGCGGCAAAATGGAAACAGGAGAAAGTGCAAAACAGGCTTTGATCCGCGAACTTCGTGAAGAGCTGACCGTTGCGGTTGAAGCAGAAAAACTTTTAATGACCGTTGAATATGATTATCCGGCTTTTCACCTTACCATGCACTGTTTTTTGACGAAGATAATTTCAGGAAAGATCAATTTGCTTGAACATGAAGCCATGAAGTGGCTGAGTTTTGAAGATATAGATTCGGTAGAGTGGCTACCGGCTGATATTCAGGTGGTTGAGCATTTAAAAAAGCATGTCCTAAAACCACAATAGTGGCACTTAGTTTGCTTTAGATTGTTTAAACTTCATGGGATGCAAGGCAGTTTACACGGGAAACCGTGAGTATGATTTAGACCGGAATGAGCGGTACCAGAATGCAAAATAAAAAATTCTTAAAAATCATTTTCATGATCTTGGGAAGCGCTTTTTTCTTGGCTGATGCACAGTCTGCGGTGCGTTTTGAAGCAAGCATCGGTGTCGAAGCCAAAAAATTATGGTCTGATGAGAGTTCCAAAATTCGTTGCAACTTAAACTACGATATTCCTGATTACGGATATGTGTCTTTTACTGCCTTGGCAGGTCGTGAAATCAAGACTTCGATGGGGGTACATCCGAAACTTGGGATCACCGCCAACTCTTTAATGCGTTTTATCGCAGCCCGTCCTGAATGGCAATCA
>CALBLB010000307.1 GCA_937896115.1 uncultured Succinatimonas sp. | reverse complement strand
CGACGGTACACCTGCATCCTGACCTACCAAAACTGCGGATGCATTTCCCATGTGAAATTTCCAGGAGTTATTAAATGCGCGTGCTTAAATTCGGCGGCACCTCGGTGGCCAATGCCGGACGTTTCCTCAATGTTGCTGACATTGTTGCGGAAGAAGCCCAGAACGATAGAGTGGCATTGGTGCTTTCAGCCCCCGCCAAAATCACTAATTTATTGGTTGCGCTGGTGCAGGCAGGCATAAGTGGCAACGACGGTGCGGAACAACGTTCTGCAGTGCGCAAAATCGTCGAGCCTATTATCGATACCTTAGCCGACAAATATCATAATTTTGCAAAAGATAAGGTTAAGGCTGAATTTGACAATACCATGGAGCTTATTTCAAAACGCATTTTGGGCGCGTCAATGTTAGGTGAATGTCCAGAGCGCGTACAAGCTTTCATAGAAAGTCGGGGCGAGACCTTTTCCATATCCATCATGGCTGAATTGCTTAAAGCGCGCGGTCATAAGGTAAGAGTCATAGATCCTGCGCAGGTTTTAGTTACCGAAGGCGGGATCATGGAAGCATCCGTTGATTTGGATGCGTCAAGAGCTAAATATGAGGCCATACCCGATCCGGATCCTGAGGCTATTACTTTTATGTGCGGCTTTTCAGGAGGAGATCGCGAAGGAAGACTGGTTCTGTTAGGACGTAACGGATCTGATTACTCGGCAGCGTGTTTAGCTTCTGCATGTAACGCCAAATGCTGTGAAATTTGGACCGATGTAGACGGTGTTTACAGTTGCGATCCAAGAGCAGTGCCGGATGCTTTATTGTTAAAACGGGTTTCCTATAAAGAAGCAATGGAGCTGTCGTATTTCGGAGCCAAAGTTTTGCATCCGCGTACCATTGCTCCTCTGGTACGCTCCGGGATCCCTTGTTTAATAAAAAATACCAATAATCCTCATGGTGAGGGAACGCTGATTTCTCTTGAATCAGATCCCTCCGTTCCCATTAAAGGAATTTCTGATTTAAAGAATATTTCCTTAATGAATATTTCAGGTCCAGGAATGAAAGGAATGGTCGGCATGGCAGGACGCCTGTTTACCGCAGTATCCCGTGCCGGGATCTCGGTTGTGCTGATCACTCAGTCATCATCTGAGTATTCAATTTCATTCTGTCTTTCAACAGCAGATCTAAAGCATGCTAAGGAAACCATAGAATCAGAATTTGAACTTGAATTGAAAGAAGGTATGCTCGATCCTATCGAGGTTCAGGATGACTGTGCCGTGATCTCTGTGGTAGGTGACGGCATGAGAACCAGAACCGGAACTTCCGGAAGATTTTTCAGAGCCTTGGCAGAAGCCAATATCAATATCATGGCCATCGCCCAAGGATCGTCTGAGCGTTCGATTTCTGCAGTTATATCATCTGACAAAGTTGCAGAAGCCATACGTATTTGTCATATGGCTTTCTTCTCTTCACGCCAGATCCTGGATCTTATTATCGTCGGCGTAGGCGGAGTAGGTTCAGAACTTATAGCCCAGATCCAAAAACAGCGTCCTACTCTTTTAAAAGAGCACGGAGTAGATATACGGGTAGTAGGCATTGCCAACTCCCGTCATTTCCTGACCGATGCTACCGGAGTGGATCTTGAAAATTATCATGATCGTCTGCACTCATCTGATCTTGCGCCTTTTTCTTTGGAGGCTGCGGCCAAACTTACTCACGACAGTCATTTGGTAAATCCCATTTTGGTGGATTGTACTTCAGATGACAGGCTTGCTTTGTCATACTGTGATTTTATGAAAGCCGGCATGCATGTGGTGACCCCGTCCAAGAAAGCCAATACCGGTTCTTACGATTACTACAAACGACTTCGTCGTACCGCACGTACTTATCATCGTAAATTTCTTTACGAGGCCAATGTTGGTGCAGGACTTCCGGTGATCTCCACTTTGCAAAATGAACAGTGCGCAGGTGATCATCTTTTGGAGTTCTCCGGGATCATGTCAGGAACGCTTTCATATATATTCGGATTGGTTGAAGACGGAGCTACTCTTTCTGAAGCTACTGCCAAGGCTTACGAAATGGGCTTTACCGAGCCTAATCCCCGTGATGATCTTGAAGGTATGGATGTGGCGCGCAAACTGTTGATTTTAGCGCGTGAATGCGGCATGAAGCTTGAGCTCTCCGATGTGAAAGTTGAATGTGCCGTTGACAGGAAATATCTTGCAGGCACCGATGCGGATGAAGTATTGGACTCTTTGAAAAAAGCCGATGCAGAATTTTCCGCCAAAGTACAAAAAGCCAAAGCTCAGGGTAAGGTGCTTCGTTATGTGGCATCCATTAAAGACGGAATTTGCAGTTGTAAAGTTATGGCTGTCGGTGCCACAGATCCTCTCTTTAAAGTAAGAGGCGGCGAAAACGCATTGGCGTTTACTACAGCCTATTACCAGCCCATTCCTTTAGTAGTACGCGGTTACGGAGCAGGAAAATCGGTGACCGCTGCAGGCGTACTGTCTGACGTACTGAGATTGCAAAATTGGACTCGTGAAGGTTAAAGGTGTGAATATGTCTTTGAAGTTTAGAGCATATGCTCCGGCATCTGCAGCCAATTTGTCAGTAGGCTTTGATCTTTTGGGAGCAGCCTTAAAGCCTGTTGACGGATCTGTATACGGTGATGAGATCTTTATTGAAAAAGATCCCGAAGGAAACGGCTGTAAATTGAATATGGAAGGGCGTTTTGCCTCCAAATTGCCCCAAGATCCTAACGAAAATATAGTGTTTAAAGCATTCGAACTTTATAAAAGCGAAGCTTTAAAAGCAGGGTTTGATGTCTGCGGCGTTAACATGATCTTAAGAAAAAACCTTCCTGTGTGTTCAGGTCTTGGATCTTCTGCATCGTCAGCTGTGGCCGCAATCATAGCTTTGGACGTGGTAAACGGTTGTAAATTCAAAGATGCCGATCTTATTCGTATGATGGGCATTTTGGAAGGCGGAGTATCAGGTTCCATTCACTATGACAATGTAGCACCCTGTTTTTTCGGCGGCTTGCAGCTTTTGATAGGAGAGAACGGGATCATTTCCAAGACCTTAAAAGATTTTGATAATTGGTATTGGGTTTCTTGTTTCCCGGGGATTAAGGTTTCCACCAGTAAAGCACGCGGTATTTTGCCTAAAGAATATGTGCGTTCTGACTGTATCACCTATGCCCGCAGATTGGCAGCTTTTGTCGATGCCTGTCATTGCAACGATGCCCCTACTGCCGCATCGTGTTTAAAAGATGTAATTGCAGAGCCTTACAGAGAGCAACTTATTCCGGGATTGCAACAGGCAAGAGTTTTTGGCGAAAGTCACGGAGCCTTGGCAACCGGGATCTCAGGATCAGGCTCTGCTCTTTTTTCAGTGTATGACGATCTGCAGAAGGCTTTGGAGATGAAAGCTTATCTTGAAGAGAATTTCATCGCCAACGAGGACGGTTTCTGCCATATTTGTAAAATCGACAGACGCGGAGCCTATGCCGAGCGTTGGGAGAAATAACATGGAATTATTCAATTTAAAACATCACGACGAAAAAGTAAGTTTTGCTAAAGCCGTGGTGCGCGGTATAGGACGTGATCAAGGTTTGTTTTTTCCGGATCATATAGAGCCGTTTTCTCAGGAAAAAATCGACGAGTTGTTAAAAATGCCCTTGGTGCAACGCTCGCAGATCATTTTGCGTCACCTTATAGGAGATGAGTTGCCGGAACTTGAGCAGATTGTTGCCGATGCTTTTTGCTTTGAAGCTCCGATTGTTCCTGCCGGGGATAGGATCTTCTGTCTTGAATTGTTCCACGGACCTACTTTGGCTTTTAAGGATTTCGGAGCCCGTTTCTTAGCACGCGTGCTTTCTGCTGTGCGCGGAGACAAACATTTAACCATTCTGACTGCTACCTCAGGTGATACCGGAGCGGCCGTGGCCGATGCCTTCTACGGTCAAAAGGGCATAGATGTAGTAGTGCTTTATCCTGACGGCAGGATCTCGCCTTTACAGGAAAAATTGATCGCCACTCTTGGAGGAAATATCCATGCGGTGCGGGTAAACGGGATTTTTGATCAATGTCAGGATCTGGTAAAGACTGCTTTTGATGATGTCGAATTTAAAGAGAAGATCGGACTTAATTCTGCAAATTCCATCAATATTGCCAGATTGTTGGCACAGGTGACTTATTATTTTGAAGCGGTGTCTCAGCTAAAATCAGGACGCGACAAGGTAGTTTTCTCCGTGCCTTGCGGTAATTTCGGAGATCTTACTGCAGGTCTTATTGCCAAAGCTCTGGGACTTAAGGCAAGATTTGTGATCGCTTGTAATGCTAACGATACCGTGCCGCGTTATCTGCAAAGCGGTACATGGGATCCTCATAAGACCGTGGCTACGCTGTCAAATGCCATGGACATTTCACGTCCTAACAACTGGCCTCGGGTTGAAGCTTTGGTAAAGATGCAGGGATGGTCATTAAAGGATTTTGCCTACGGCTCGTTAAGCGATGCACAGACAAAAGAGGCTATGCGTGAAATTTATAAGGACTCTGGCTACCATGCCGAACCTCATGCTGCCATTGCCTGTGCCTGCCTTAAAAAGACCTTAAAAGATGATGAGGTCGGCATATTTTTGGGGACTGCACATCCTGCCAAATTCAAAAGTGAGGTTGACAGAATTTTAGGTATAGATGAGACCCTTCCCAAGCAATTGCAGGAAAAAGCCTTACTTGAGTCAAAGAGCGAGCTTATAGATCCTGATTACCCTACTTTAAGAGCTTTGGTGTTAAAAGAACTTAAACTTTAAGCAGTCTTTTAAAAGCTTGTAAATATACAGGGCATCAAGGCTTAATCTTTGGTGCCTTTTTTAAAGTTCTGCTTTTACCACGGGAATTTTCAACGCCTGTAATTTCTCGCTTGTTTCCTTATCAAGCGGTTCCATTACGTCTATTTCTTCGAAATTATCGATAGTTACGCGGCCGTGAAACTGCAGTTCTATATATTTAAACAAAGGATTGTCGTAACCTAGCAGTTCGCTTATTCTGAAAAAATTGTTTTCGTTAATAGTACCGTCTTGGATTTTTGCAGCTAGATATAGGTAATTTTTAAGAGAGCCCGGGCCGTAAGGCGCGTATTGGCTACCTTTTTGAAAACTGTTGGATAAACCTACTATACAGGTTGCTTTGGGATCAGAAAGCAAAGTCGGTACCAGGTAGGCAAAACTCATAAAATCAAGCGAGGTGCCTACTGTCATGGTGGTACGTTCTATAAGATCTGCTTTTTTTAATTTGATGGCAATTTCCCCGTATTGGTAAGCCATTTCGTAAGTAGCGTAAAGATTTACTACGGAATTATCGGTAGAAAGATAACCAAACGTAGGGTAATCACCGGCAGCCATTTTATTTTTGTCGCAGTTAAACAAAAATTCCGTGCTTTCTATTCTGCTCTTGGCACCGCCTAAAGATGCCGAGGAGGAGGTTTCCATGGCATTTTTAAGAAAACCGTCTTTTATGATTAATGGCAGAGTTTGCGGACGGATCCTGATGTACATGGCACCGTTTGCTACGATTTTTTTTAAGAATTCTTCGATGACTGCGGAAATTTCTTTGAATCCTGGCAGTAGATTAAGACAAGCAAGATAGTTGCTTTGATAATTGCGAAAATTGCTTAATGAAGCAGGAAGCATATGCATTTTCCTTTGTTTATGTGCTTAAAGAGGAACTGGCATAAGGCTTAGTTCCTCTTCTTATTAGCAGCAAGAATTATTGTTTAGCGTCCTGCCAATTCCAACAATTCCATAATTTCCTCGCGCCCAAGTTTGGTCGACATTTCGGTGCCTTCAAGCAAAGCGTCGGCAAGTGATTTTTTGGTTGAATGCAATTTTAGGATCTTATCTTCAACCGTTCCTTTTGCGATCAGACGATAGACGGTTACCTGACGTTGTTGTCCTATGCGATAGGCTCGATCGCTTGCCTGCTCCTCAATAGCAGGATTCCACCAGGGATCAAGATGGATCACATAATCTGCAGCCGTCAGATTCAAACCGGTACCGCCTGCTTTTAGACTGAT
>CALBLB010000306.1 GCA_937896115.1 uncultured Succinatimonas sp. | reverse complement strand
GAGTTGATTCTTCGCCAACGGAGTGACCCAAGGTGATATTCAGATCAGCAGCATTTGATGCAGAGGTGCCAAAAGCTAAAACTGCGGCCAGAACGGAGGCGGCGATCAAAGTTTTTTTCATAAATAGCTCCTTATTTTTGCTATCTTTTTTAGTTTTAAAGAAATTTTTTTGTGAATTACAAACCGAGTTTTCTACGGTTTACGGTGTTAAACGGGATCTCGCCTTTGTCATAGGTAACCACGGTTTTTGCCACCTGACAGTGTTGTTCATCAGAAGCTTCCACCGAGTTATATGCACAGTGCGGAGTGATCACGATTCTTTCATTGCTGAGCAAAGGATGGTCTGGTGATTTCACTGGTTCGTCTTCGACCACATCAAGACCTGCAGCGGTGATGATGCCGTTGTTAATTGCCTCAAGCAGATCCTCATTACAGATAAGACCGCCGCGTGAAGTATTGACCAGCAACGCTCCTTTTTTGACCTTTTTCAAGGTCTCATGATTAATGAGATGTTTTGTCTCCTCGGTAAGAGGACAATGCAATGAAATCACATCTGCTTTTTGGAGAAGTTCGTCGTTATTTACAGTTTGAACTCCGTACTTGTTAACTACTTCATTGCTTACAAAAGGATCGCTTACTATCACGTTCATTCCGAAAGCCTGGGCGTAAGTGCAAACCTTTCTGGCAATGTTGCCAAAACCTATCAGGCCTAAAGTTCTTCCAGAGAGGCGATGCATTTCGTATCCGTACCCGATATTCCAGCGACCGGCACGTATTTCACGATCAAATAAGGTGGTTTTACGGCTGATATCCAGGATCAAAGCCATGGTGTGAGTTGCAACATCTTCCAAGCAATAAGTTGGCAAATTGCACAAAAGTATTTTGCGATTGGTGCAGTCCTCCACGTTAACCACGTCGTAGCCTATGCCGTAGCGCACAATCACTTTGACTTTAGGAAGATCCTTTAAAAGGGATCCGTCAATGTGAAAATAGTTACAACCTAAGTAATCGGCATCTTTTGCCACGCTTATGACATCGTCACGATTTTTGCAGGTGGCCAATACACATTCAATTCCTGCGGCTTTGAGGATTTCTTTTTCCTGATGAAAATCAGCATCAGGAAGAGTATGGCTGTCGAGCATTACAAACTTAGTCATGGATAAAACCTCTTATTTGATAAGAACGAGACTTAATTCAGGGAAAACGGTGATGCAAAGCAGTGCCAATATGAAGGCGGCGATGAACGGCAATGCATGTCTGGCGATCTTCACCACGGGGATCTGTGTCAAACGGCTTGCTACGAAGAGGTTGACTCCGAGCGGAGGAGTTACGAAGCCGATGGCAAGGTTGACCACCATGATCACGCCGAAATGGATTGGATCTACCCCTAACGATTTGATGATTGGCAAGAAGATCGGAGTAAGGATCAGAATAGCCGGAGTAGTATCCATGATCATTCCAACGAAGAGCAGGAATACGTTGATGATGAAGAGAACTCCGAGGCGGCTTGAGAAATTGTCTACTATTACTGAGGCAATGGCCTGAGGTGTCTGCATCATGGTCAGGACACGGCCGAATACGGTAGCGGTTGCAACGATGAGCATTACGGGAACTGCGGTTCTGGCCGCTTCTCTCAAAGCATCCGGAAGGTCGGAGAGTTTAAAAGTTTTGTAGCAGAACATGCTGATTATCAGGGCGTAAATTACGGAGATATCGGCTGCCTCAGTAGGAGTGACTATTCCTCCGTAGATACCGCCTAAGATGATCACCGGAGTCATCAAGGCAAAGAACGATTCTTTAAAGAGCTCAAAAAGGCCTTTTTCGTGTAATTTTTCGTAATTGCGTTCGAGCTTTTCTTTATCCTCGCCGTGATGTTTGCAGTACCAGTAGGCGTAGATCATCAGAAATAGTCCTATTAAAAGACCGGGAACAACACCGGCAATAAATAAGCTACCAACGCTGACATTTGCCGAC
>CALBLB010000305.1 GCA_937896115.1 uncultured Succinatimonas sp. | reverse complement strand
TTGCCACCAAGATAGGATTCATGATGATCCAACCAGTCCACTTGCGCAAAAGTTTTCCTAAAAAGTACGCACAAAAAGTAAAAGCGATCAAAAAGAATTCGTTTTGCAAATAAGCCATCTTAAGGCTCCTTGTTTTCCTGATCTTTGGCTTTGTTCTTGCCAAGCTCTATACGTTTTTTAACCTTTAAAGAGGCTGCGCTGTAGCATTGATGTACCCATCCGGTAACGGCAAGTACCAGTACGGTGGACACCACCGTAGCCGTAACTATGGGCATAAGCTCTGCTTTGATAAGATCAAAATGCAACATGACCGCCACCCCGGGAGGCACGAAGAAAAATCCCATAGTTCCCACGAGAAAATCGGAAATTCCTTTTACCCATTCAAGACGAATGATTTTAAGTTTGAGACTTAGAGTGAGCAGCAACATGCCGATGATGCTTGACGGAACCGGGATCCCGGTTAAAAAAACGATCAGTTCGCCTATGGCCAAACAGGCAAAGATCACCGCCAATTGTCTGATGATCATAAAAATTTACTTCTTAAATGCAAAAAATACCGTCATGGGAAAACCTAAGACGGCGAACGGAAGGCATCTTATGGAAAAGTATGATCAAGATCAAGGTTTTGCCTAAAGAAAAAACGGGGAAAACACTTTTCCCCGCAGATGAAATGCAAGCGGTTTTCAGCGCTGATCTTGAAATTTTGCCAAAAGCGAACCGCTTTCTTTTAAAAATTGCTCAGACAGCGGTCCGAAATACTCACGAGCCTCTAAAAAGCGACGTTCAAACTCGGCAGCATCCTTGCTCATCACCGTGTCAAGTTCAGGTTTTAAGTGCTCGACGTAATCACCGAGCAATTTGAGATTACGCTCTGATGACATGATGATATCGGCATAGAGTCTTGGGTCTTGGGCAAACAATCTGCCTACCATCATAAGCTCCAGGCGATAAATAGGAGAGCTTAGTTCAAGCAGTTGTTTAAGATCGGCTTTCATCGAAGCCATAAAGGTTCCGTAGGCGTAAGTGGTAAAGTGCCTTAAAGCCTGAATGATGCTCATGGCTTTGTCATGGGCATAAGCATCGCACTCTACGGTTTTGGCGCCCCAAAGTTTGAGTTGCTCTACCAAAAAAGCACTTTTCTCACGCGCTCTTGCAGGAACGGTCACCACCACCTGTTTAACCAGATTTTTAATATCCGGTCCGAACATGGGATGCAGGCCTAATACCGGTCCTCGGTGATATTTAAGCATGGCATCGACGATTGGACCTTTGACCGAGGTCAGATCACACAAGACGGTATCTTCGGATAAAAACGGGGCGGCTTTTTTGATGATCTCCACGGTGATGTCGATAGGGACGGTGACTATGACGATGCGCGCATGCTCAAAATACTCCTGCGCCTTATCCCAACCGCGATGACCAAAGCCCGTAACTTCATAACCTGAAGCCTCAAAATAGCGGGTAAAGATTTTACCCATCCCGCCGTTTCCGCCTATGATCACTACCTTACCCTCACCTTCCATAAGCTTAGGATAAGATCCGGTACCGCCTGAGCGATAACTCTCGCGCAACACTCTTTTTATAACATCCGCCATAAGCCCCGCGGGCAAGCCTGCCTCCTTGGCCATTTGCTCGCGGCTTTGCATAAGATAGTGCTCGCGCTCTTTGCTGTAGGCCGCGTCTTTATGCTCAGTCTTGGCCTGCGCGGCTTTTTTTACGAGATCCTGACGCTCGGCCAAAAGTTTGGCCAGCCTGGCATCGCACTCATCTATTTGTCCGCGCAACTCTTCTAAGGACGCCTGATCATTTGTTTGTTCCATATCAGTTCTCATCAACTTCTTCTAAGAAATTCTCATCCACAGTCTCTTTAGTATCCTTGGCCGCACTGTCCGGATCTACCAATCCTTGTTCATAGGACAGATAGATCTGACGCATCTGGGCATAAGGATCTACGGAATCATCGATGAATTTTTCCTGAGAAATAAGCTGTGCTCTTTCATGAATGCCGTGGATCAAATAACAAGCCGCCGTGACAAAAGGCTCGTTTAAGGCAAAATAATACCAATCGTCAGCTAAAGATGCATGCACATTTCTTTCTGTAGACGGTCCTGAAAAGGGGATCATGAGGTATTCGCCCTGATTAACACCGTACCTTCCGAGCACCGTATTCATACTCATTTCATGCTGGGTTAATCCCATATGGGAAGCAGGATCGAATAAACCCAGCAAACCTATGGTGGAATTTATGAGCAAACGGGCAAAGGATGTGGCGCTGTAGGCAAAATTTCCAAGCAACAGCTGATTGACGGTATTGTTAATTTCACTAAGATTAGAAAAGAAATTGCCTACACCGTCCTGCATAAACTGCGGCATCATGGCATAACCGTGAGCTACCGGTCGCAAAAAATAGCGATCCAGCACATAATAGTTGATGCCCCATCCCACATAACGGTTTACCGGCTCTATACCGTCGATGGAATTACCGGGAAGCACGGAATAACCGTAACTGTAGTCCTTTTCTGACAGAGTTTGATATATTTGGCGCGGTCCCATGGGACTTAAACTGGTATGCTGGGCACTTGCAGGCAGTGAACATGCCAAAGTCAAGCATACGGCTGTAACCGCCGTCGCTTTTGTGAACATAAAAACACCTCAGGCTGAGTTTTTTCCTCCATAATAGCAGAATGATCACGCAGTGTACGGACTCTTGGTGATGACATCCTCAATTAAGAGAAGCAGGATACAGGTAAAGATATGGATTTTCTGACCAAAGAACTTGGACAAACTACAGTTTCGGCAGACACACAGGGATCTCTTCCCAAAGATCCTGCCAACACTCCTGCTTTTAACTATCAGGCAAGCCTGCAACTGTTAAGCGAAATAGCCAAGTTAAGGCCGCAAACTTGTGAGCAATTACAAAATGATCTCAACTCGTTGCACGCCTGTTTGCAAGAATATACGGCAGATGAAGCGGCTGCCTCCAACGCATCTTTAAATGCCAACGGCGACAAGAATTACCAAAGGCTGTCGTTGATGCTTATCAGCAAAGATAAAAATTTAGCTGATCTTATCGCCAGAGCCTTTTCTTCTGCACAAAATCCCGTAGGCACAAAGAATGCCGCCGCTATCTTTGCAAAGAGTTTTGACAGCCTTCCTAAAGCCTTTGACGAGGGGACTGACTGCGGCAACGCTCTTGCCAAAACCGTCACCGAAGCTTTGTCCGAACTTTCCGATCACCGTCACATGGGCGCAGGACTTAAGCGTGATCTCGCTTTGCGCTCAGTAAGTTCTGAAGGCAGGCTTAGCAAAACCAATCTTGAAGGAGCGCAAAAGGTACTCAATGCCGCCGCAACTTTCGTAAAAAATAATGCGCAGACGGTATTAAATACTTTACCTGCAGGATCTTTTTCCCAAAAAACTCCGTCGCTTACGGAAAAAGACTTGGGATATACACAAGTTGCCTCTGACGATAAAAATACAGATTACGCTCAGATCCTCAAGCAACAACGCCGGGAAAACGCCCGCTCCGAGCAAAATGCAGAAGCTGATCGTCCGATATCTGACGAAACGGCACAACGCATACGCTGCATCATCGCAAGAGCTGCGGCCGCGGCCCGTCGCGGTAATCTCTATCCTGACGCCCAAACTAGAGAAAATCCCGTAAGCGATCAAGTAGCTAAGGATCCCTCTTTGGATAATAGTCAGGAAACAACTGCAAATAATAAGGATAACGAAGTAAGCTTAAGCGAGCTGGCCGCCCGTGCCTCAAAGCTGCAACAGCAATTTCGCGAAGATCGCCGCAAGCTGGCAGCCGAAGGAAAATTGCCAGATCCTGCCGCCTACCCGGAGGAAAATGAGACTAACATATCCAAACCCGATCCTTTGCCAAAAGGCAATGAAACGGCTGTCGATCTTTTGAAAAATGCCGCTAAAGCCGTTGCCGATCCTAAAACCGTGCCCGCAACGCCCAAAGACTTAACTGCTACAGACAATGAAGCAGGAGATCTTGCAAACGAAGCTTTATTAAAAAAACCAAGCGCAAAAGCATCAGCTGATCTTAAAGACGC
>CALBLB010000304.1 GCA_937896115.1 uncultured Succinatimonas sp. | reverse complement strand
TTCATGCGGATCATAGTACTATTTGCTCTTTATAGCAGGTATTGTCTGACCATACAAGATGCAATTATCACAAAAGATAATTAGTGGATGCTTAGGCCGGGATATTTGTGTTGCTTAAGTCGCTTTTAGCACGGCGGCGTAGCTTTTACCTAATTTTTGCACAGATCGTCATCAGTTCAAAAGACGCCTTTTCCCTTTCTATGACGTGGTTTTTTAGTAGAGAGTTTAACTTCGATATGAGGTGCTTGATCATTTACGGGGATCGGATCCCGAGTGATTAACATCACATAATTTTATCGTTGGAATTGTTAGCATTACAAGGTTGCTCTTTAACAATTTGATTTCATCAGAAACAGGTATGCGATCGCGTATTTGGTGGCTGTTTCAGGATAAAAGAGACGAGTGCGGTCCCTACCTTGATAGGTAGCGGAGCAAAGGAGACGGCGTCGGAAGCGAGCTTAAACTTTACTCGTCGCAGTCTGGGTAGCTTTGAATACCTTTTACTGCCGGCGGCAAAGATTTTGGTTGAATATTGCTCTCAGGGGCACCTGCAGCAAAGAAGTTTGCTACATATTTGAGAGCAGCCTGAGGATACTTACACCAGTTAACCATAGAGGTGAAAGTAACGGTTTTGCCTTTAAGCTTTTTAACCTTCTCACGATGGTAGGAAAGGATGTTGTACTCCATCTTGTTGTAACCGACTCTGGCACACAGGTGTTGCTCATCTCTGATATTGAGCCTGTCCTGCATGAAGACGGTATCAAGGGTATTGTGGTGTACTTCAATACTCCAATAAGTCTTGATGGAATGGTCAATTTGCTCAAGAGAGTCTTGAGTGCAAGGTAAGGAGCAAACATAGTACTTAACTTGGGAGACAGGCTTTTTGGCTTCTTTAGGATTGGTTTTGAGAACTCTTTGAGTTGAGGTCTCATAACGAATTAAAGTCTTGGTCCTGCAAAGCCAATCATCACTTCCCGGGAGTACCGGAGAGGGAATGATGGTGACGGTTCTTTTTTGTATTCTTCCTGACTGTAAATCTGTAGAAGAGCAGGAAAGAGTCTCAGCTTTTAAGGCTCTGTCGAAGGCTAACTTTATGGCTTCAAATAAAACCTTACGATTAGCCTTAACCGGGGCCATGTATTCAAAACCGAGTTCGTTGAAAACCTCGAAGACGTTCTGCTTGGTATTGATGGCATCTGCACTGAATATGGCATCTTGGTAAACCTTCAAACTCGGTAACAAGGAGGCAATGGCGTTATGCTCATTCCCCTTGGCTTTGGTTACTTCAAAACCAATTACGCGCTTTGAGTCACAGTCGTAAGCAGATACGGAAATGCCGCCTTTCTTTCTTCTGGAGTATTCTCCTTTACGGAAACTGGCTTTAATTTCCTGACCGTCAAATGCAACCGTCCTGCGAAAGTTCCTCTGAAGTGCTGAGGGAATTTCTTCCTTATTCAATACGGAGAAGTAGGCAGAAAACATTGCCGTCATCTCCTCAGGAGGAAGCATCGTTAACACCGTTCTTACCGTTTCAACAGATATACAGTGCTTGGGATGAGGCATATTGGGAATAAGCACTCGTAAAATCGGATGGTTGAGTATCCAATAATCACAAATACCCGTAATACTCCTTATTCCCGACATGATAGCCAACAAACACACCAATCCCACAACTTCTGCAGGATAGGTAACGCATAAGGCTTCACGCTTATCGTGGTAACTGTAATGTTTATGCAACAGGTACAGTACCTCTCTTGAAGTATCGGAGATCCTGTCGGGAACTGAAGCTTGCTCTCTCTGCCTCTTCTGGATCTGTTTGGCCGCAATTAAAACCTCTTCCAAACCCCATCGTAAACTCTCGGCATCTATTTCATCATGCAACGGGAGTGCCTCAGG
>CALBLB010000303.1 GCA_937896115.1 uncultured Succinatimonas sp. | reverse complement strand
TATTGATCTTCAAATGTTAGATATCTTCTCAAAACGGATTTATTATGTTCCACATGGAACATATAAAAAAGGGGCCATAAACGGCCCCACAAAAAGCAATTTTAATCAATACAATACAGAAATATCTGCAGTATTAGCCAGCATATTCTGAAGTTGCTTTAAAATTGCCAAACGATTTGCTCTCACCTGTTCATCTTTATCATTGACCATTACATGTTCAAAGAACGCATCAACATCTTCACGAATTTCAGAAACCTTAGACATAGCTTCCTGATAGTTTCCAAGATTATAAAAATTCTTCAGCTCAGGAGCTAATACTTCTATATGGGAAGCCAAACGTTTTTCATAATCATCTTTAAGTAAAGACGGATCTACTTTTTCAGAACAAATTTCAGCTTTCGCAAGAATATTCGAAATACGTTTATATGCCGCAGCCAGATCAGCAGCTTCAGGTAGAGTCTTAAATGCACTTACTGCTTTAACTCTTCTGTCAAAGTCAAGTAAATTACATGGCTTTACAGAAAGTACCGCTAAGTAAATTTGAGCATCTATGCCCCGATCCATATAGAAAGATTTAAGCCTAGTTAAAATAAAGTCAACCACGTTATCTTTAGTTGATTTATTTTTTAGCTTATCTTGCAAAAGTTCGCAAGCTTTGCTGACAACCTCAACAAAATTCAGTTCAACATTGTTTTCAATGATGATTCTAATCAATCCTATTGCAGCGCGTCTGAGTCCAAAAGGATCTTTATCTCCCTTTGGCAACATGCCAATTCCGAAAATACCAACTAATGTTACAAATTTTTCAGCTAATGAAACTGCTATTTGTACTGGCTTAACCGGAATATCATCACCAGAAAAACGAGGTTGGTAAGCTTGGAAAATGGCTTCGTAAACGTCTTTATCCTCGCCATCAAGCTCAGCGTAATGCATCCCCATAATACCCTGAGTATCGGTAAACTCGGTTACCATGGTGGTTGCCAAATCACATTTAGAAAGATAAGCGGCCCGATCTGCCTTCTTCTCATCGGCACCAATTTTTTCAGCGATATAAACAGCAAGCTTTCTAACAATTTCTGTACGATAAGCAAGAGTACCAATATCTTTTTGATAAACAATACTTTCTAGTTTCTTAAAGAAAGACTCTAACGTATGTTTACGATCAGTTTTGAAGAAGAATTCCGCATCTGATAAACGAGGTCTAATGACTCGTTCATTACCTGCAATTAAAGACGACGGATCAGAAGGATTAATATTTGATGCAAAAGCAAAGCATGACATCAACTTCCCTTGATGATCATATATAGGGAAATACTTCTGGTCTCCTTTCATTGTATAAACAAGTGCTTCTGCAGGAACCGCTAAAAAATGCTCATCAAACGTAGCCTTATAAATATGAGGGTTCTCGACAATAGAGGTAACTTCTTCTACCAGACTATCATCAAGATCAGCAACTCCGTTTACAGATTCAGCAATCTTCTGAACCTGTGAAATGATTGATGCTTTTCTCTCGTCATAATCGGCAATTACTGCACCTTCATCTCGCAACTGTTGTACGTAGGTATCAACAGAACAAATAGATACTGTCTTTTTTCCCAGGAAACGATGTCCATTTACGACACGTGAAGATTCAATACCTAAAATGTTTCCTGGAATCACTTCATTACCAAATAACATGCACAGCGTATGAACAGGTCTTACGAATTCATCACGCTTGGCTCCCCAATGCATCAATCTTGGAATTGGCAAGCTTTTTAACGCCTTAGTAAAAAGTTCAGGTACTAAATCAGCTGTTTTCTCCCCTGCTTTAAAGGTTTTGATATAAAGCCACTCACCCTTACCTGTTTTTAGAGTTTTTGCTTCACTTATATCAATATTATTTGCTTTTGCCCATCCTAAAGCCGCTTTAGTTGGGTTTCCTGAAGCATCGAATGCCGCTTTAACAGCAGGTCCTTTAATTTCGAGTTCAGAATCTTTTTGCTTGGTTTCCAAATCGGAAATCACCAAAGCCAATCTTCTTGGAGTTGCATACCATTTAGAAGTGGAAAAAGACAAACCAAGCGTATTAAGCTGTTTAATAAAATTATCATGTAAAGCCTGAGCCAAAGTCCTTAAAGACTTAGGTGGCAATTCTTCTGTACCAAGTTCTAGAAGCAGATTTTCTGTAGTCATTTCAGTTCAATTCCTTGGTTAATTATTTTTACACATGGGAAAACCGAGTTTCTTGCGCGAATTGAAATATTCTTCGGCTACTTTTTTAGACAAAGCGCGTATTCTTAAAATAAAACGTTGTCTCTCGGTTACGGAAATAGCATGACGAGCGTCGAGTAAATTAAAGCAATGTGCTGCTTTTAAAATTCTTTCATATGCCGGCAACGGCAGAGGTTTCTCCAAATCCAAAAGATACTTTGCCTCCTTCTCCATTTCATCGAACATATGGAAAAGGAAATCAGTGTTGGCATATTCAAAATTATAGGTAGACTGCTCCACCTCGTTCTGATGATAGATGTCACCGTAGGTAACATCTCCGTTGGCTGTATGCGCCCATATCAAATCATATACAGTTTTCTTATTCTGAATATACATGGCCAAACGTTCAAGGCCATAAGTAAGCTCACCTGTCACAGGGAAGCATTCCAAACCACCAACCTGTTGGAAATAGGTAAACTGAGAGATTTCCATACCATTAAGCCAGATCTCCCATCCAAGCCCCCATGCACCCAAGGTTGGATTTTCCCAGTTATCCTCAACGAACCGGATATCATTCACTGTCGGATCAAAACCAAGTTCCTTTAAGGATCCTAAATACAAATCCTGAATATTATCTGGAGAAGGCTTTAGAATTACCTGAAATTGGTAATAATGCTGAAGGCGATTAGGATTCTCCCCGTAACGTCCATCAGTAGGACGACGTGAAGGCTGAACATAGGCACAAGAAATTGGTTCTGGTCCCAAAGAACGCAAAAAAGTCATGGGATGCGAAGTTCCAGCACCAACTTCCATATCGAAGGGCTCTGCGATCATGCATCCTTGTCTCATCCAGTAATCCTGAAGTGTCAGAATCAATCCCTGAAAAGTTTGAAGATCGTACTTATTGGGCATTTTATAAACCTAAAGTATAAATAAATTTTATTTATCAAATAGTTACCATTTAATCTCGACAATAGCATCAACAATATGAATCTTGCACATAGATGCTATTAATCATTGACATCCACCCTAACATTTATAAATGCAAGGGATCCCTACTGATCAAATATGATCTTCGGCGGGTTCCTGTTATTTACCCATGAAGTGTATTAAACAGGCTAACCGGGCAAGTCCTGCCCTTTATGTTCAGAGCGTCGACAATGGTCCACACCATCTGAAAATCTAAATTTTACACAAGTGGCACATGCATTGATTTCAAAGTTATGTTTTATAACCCATCCATACAAGATAAACAAAGCCTTTTCGTGTTTATTAACTTTACAGTTACAGTTGCTTTTAAAAATGAGCAACGGCTATTCGAATTTTACGCCGATCTTTTTAGGATAGCATCAGACGAATAGCTTTCTAAGGCCCCCACCAAAAGACAACGTTTAGCGAAAAATTACCTCTTCCTTATTCTAAAAAAATTTGGGTGTGTGCTATCAGGCATATTCAGCAGATCATGATTCATAAATCTACAAAATGCAGGAAAATCACGCAATGAAACAGGATCATCAGAAAATATTTCCACAATATCCCCACTTTTAGCGCCTCTAACCGCTTTTTTAAGAATAATCAAAGGTTCAGGACAACAGAGACCACGGCAATCAAGCCTTATCACTGACATAAATATTTATCCAAAACAACAAATTAAATTGTACTTATAAAATTAATAAACATTTGATATAATACGCCACGTTGCTGGCATAGCTCAGTTGGTAGAGCTCCTGTTTTGTAAACAGGAGGTCGTGGGTTCGAAACCTACTGCCAGCACCACCAACTTCCTCCCTTCACTTCCCCCACCAATAAGATATTCATTCTCATTGTGTTTATATGCCTTTAGCGCAGAGCAGAGATGATATAATACAAACTATGATAAGAAGCTAAGTTTTCTTTTTCAAACCATGCTAATGGTCATGTTAAAAAAGTCTAATTGGCAAAAATATCTTATCTTCAATTGGGATTTTTATAAGCTGGAATAATACTATGAAGACTAAAGTTTTAGCTTTCTCAGTAGCTGCCGTATTAGCTACTGCCTCCTTCTCTGCTAACGCAGCCCTGGAAAATTCTTGGACTTTTGGTGTCAAAGGCGGTTGGGCTCATTCATACATCGATTCTGAAAAGAACGCCGAAATGACAGGCAAGAATGCAATTGGTTACGGTGCCTATGTTGGTTACAATTTCACCGATTGGTTCGGCGTAGAAGCTGCCTATAACGGGTTTAGTAACTTTGAAACCAAAATCGATGGCAAGAAACACGATCTCAAAATTTATGGCCCAGAAGTTGCCGCTCGTTTTGCCTACCCTTTAGACGCCAAGGGATCTGATATTTTCGCCCGTGTTGGTCTGGCTTATCACACTGATCACTTAACCGGTAGCAATCACGGAGCCGATGCATGGGATCCTCTCTTAGGTGTTGGCGTCCAGTATGCTTTCACCAAGAATTTCGGTGCTCGTGTAGGCTATGACTACTACTTCAACTCCTTCGATTCAGATTACTCTCCTGAAAAGAAGATGGACGGTGGCATGGGTTTCCTTTATGTGGGTTTCCAGTATACCATCGGTGGTCCTAGCGCCCCTGCTCCGGTTGCTGCAGCCCCCGTTACCCCCAAGACAGAACGTGTAACAGAAAATCACAGCCTGTCTGCAGGTACTCTGTTCCCGTTTGACGGTAGTACTCTGTCTGCCAACGGCAAGAAAGTGATTTCTGACGTTGTCAATTCTTCAAAGGGACTTTCAAATACCGAATTTGAAGTTTATGGTTATACCGATCGCATTGGTTCTGACGCTTACAACCAGAAACTGTCACAGAAACGTGCAACAGCCGTTGCAGAAGAATTACGTGCCAATGGTCTGAACAACAACCAAATCAAAGCTGTTGAAGGACGTGGTAAAGCAAATCCTGTCACTGGCAACAAATGCGACAGTGTTAAAGGCAGGAATGCAGTTATCGATTGCTTAGCCCCGGATCGCCGCGTTGAAGTAGTCGTTTCCGGCGACAAAACCACAGAAAAACAGATTTAATTTAAATTAATCTGATCCACACCGTTGCCGTTATGTTTGCGGCAACGGTTTTTTTCACCTCAAACATCAACATACCTCAGATAGAACGTTGATAAAAGCAACTTACATCACCAAAACTGACAATGGGGTTGTGCTAAAATTTCAAAATTAATCATATAAATCTGACTCGTTTACCCGAGTTTAGGAGCTAACTAATGAGAAAACGGCTTTCTCATGCCGTTTGTCATGAGTTTTTAGTTATCATCTATCGGGGGATAAAATCACATCATGGTTGAGAGTTTTTGCATGAGCATTGTATGTTCATAGGAAAGCATGACTTTGTCTGTACAGGCTTTAAGGTTTAAACGACTCTTGATCTCACTGAGGCTGTTGAAGAGCTTCAACGGTTTTAAATTGACACTTCTTAAAATCTTATCCAGATCGTCCGGTTGGGACTCTCTTTCGTCTTGGTATTTTTCCCAAATTTTTTCTTGATCAACCGTTTCATCCAAGGCGCTTTGTCGTCTGTCGGTTTTTAATTGTTGAGTACATTGCCCCAACAGATCTGTTCCTACATTTAAAAAAGTTTGTGTATTTCCTTGCTTGGATGGGATCGGTACGACCAAAGCCTGACGAAGTGCCTTACTGACTCGCGTTGATGACATTGAGTTCTTTTCTTTTTCAAGCGCAGTTTGTACACAACGCATAAGCATCAATGCCAGTACACATAAGTAACAATGAGCCGTGATCCTTTCCGGTAATCGCACATATACCGGTCGAATGCTGAATGTACTTTTCATTACTCGAAAGCAGTCTTCAATACGTACCAAGCGATGATACAGTTTGAGCACTTCTTCAGCCGAAATAGATCCTGCAGATCCGTCCGTCGGCTCATCATAGACGACAGCAGCATAACCGGCGGTTGCTTTGCGGTCGGCAATGACTTCTTCCTTGAGTCCTACGGCCCTGTATTGATCTTTATCAAATTTTCTTTTGGCAGCTTCTTTTTGAGTTTGAACCAGTGAGCGCCAGCCGTTACTGTACGGATTACCCATAAGAGTTTGCTCAGTCACAGCTGCTTTTGCCTTTGAGATCTGCGCTTCTAATTCTTTTAACTCCCGTTCGCGTCTTTTTGGGCTGAATGTATAGATGATCTTGCACTTT
>CALBLB010000302.1 GCA_937896115.1 uncultured Succinatimonas sp. | reverse complement strand
AACTCTGTCGGCGTTTATCCATGAAGGCTTTGAGTTTTGGGAAGAGGCTGTTGGCATACCGTTTAACATAAAAAGATCCTTGATGATGTATGTAAGTTATGACAGCATACACCCCTTTTTGGCAAGAGCTACCGTACTCTGGCTGTTTTTGGCTAGTTAAATGATATTTAAGAATTTTTTTATTTTTTATCAGTAGACAGACTTTCGTCATTGGCTGGTGGCAGATCGCTGCGAAAAACGTTCAAGCTGAGTTTGCCGTTGCGCATGTTAAGCGGAGGATTAATACTTTTCTCAAGAGGTAAAGAAGCGTTATGGATACGGATCTTTTCTAACACTTCGTCAAGAGAAACGGGACGATAATTGTTTACGTCCACACCTACATTGCAAGCGTTACGCAGGTATGAAGCCCAGATATTATCCTGAGCGTTGTTATGGATGTGTCCGTAAAGATGAATGAAACGATCTTCATAATCTCCGCACCAGAACATCAGCGGATAATGACAAAGGACCAGACGCTTATCCCCCATAATGCGTAAAGTGGACAGCGAATGCATCGATTCTAGGACATCACGGAAAAAATAGCGGTGGCGGGTGATCTCGTGATCATGGTTACCGAAGATCAGGTGGAGGTGACCGCACAATCTTTCAAAAAGAGCATGAGTTTCTTCAAGAGAAAGCTTTAAGGCAAAATCTCCCAAAATATAAACATCATCCTGAGGCTTTACGGTTTCATTCCAATATTGGATAAGCAGTTCGTTCATCTCCTCAACAGAACTGAAAGGTCGTCTGCAGTCTTTGATGATCTTGGCATGACCGAAATGCAGATCCGACGTAAAGTAAAGCATGCTCTCCCCCAAAAGGCCTTAAGCCTGAAACAATGCTGTATTATCGCATGTTTAACACTTTGATTGAATAGCACTTTATTTATCCAGTTGGTGATAAAAGCGGCGGGGCAGGGCAGGGCAAATATTTATAAAAATAAGTTAAGGTGATGAATAAATGATGATCCTGAATCAAATTCCCAAAATGATAAAAACATTAAATAAACATGGGTTAACTTTTTATAAAAAATAAAATCAAAAAAAATAAGAAAGGTATATACATGATGAAAGTTTTCTCATAGAATGCTCATGAATACTGATGAAACTTTCATAAGGAATATAAAAGATCATGACACCTGCTGAGGGCTGGAATTGGACCTACAACGGAGAGCGTCTGGCCATCAGTCTTAAAACCGAAGATGGTCACAAACAGACTTTTTGTACCCATTTTCGTATGCGTGATCTGTTAAATCCTCCTCTTTCAGGAGAGCCTTTTTGTTTAGCCGATGCACGTCTTCTGACCGTCTTTCGCGAGTCGTTCTCGGAACTTGGGTTAGATGACAAAGGATGTCTTGATTTGGGGATCAATGCCGTAGCTTGTGAAAGATTTGTAAGACCCAGTATTCCGGTAACCAGATATTTCAGACGTTTTGAAGGCAGAAGGCTTTTTGAAAGCGGCAGTATCGTTACCGTATACACCGTAAGCGGCAGAGCAGGTGATTGCATAGTGCTTGAATCCCTCGATGCCGATGATTTGGTAAGGCTGATGTTATTAAATCCCGTACTGATACTATCTGAAGGCAAAAGTGTGACGTTGGGAAGAATGATCAGAGTAAATCCCGCAGCTGTTTGTACTTTCAGAGCTTTTTCGGCGAAAAAAAGCGATGAAGCCAAATATGCATGATGAGGTAAAGATTTAACGTCCTGTTTGGACAAAGGGCACGACTTGTCCGGTTTGCCTCTGTAAGGAGGAAGCTTTTTAGTGCTTTGAAAGAATTGAGGCTCTGAAAAGTTAAGTCATCCTAAGTTGCTGTAGTTCTTAACGTAAAAGTTAG
>CALBLB010000301.1 GCA_937896115.1 uncultured Succinatimonas sp. | reverse complement strand
GCTACCCGAGTTTAGTGTGATATAAAAACTTGCTAAATTCGAGACCTTAAGAGAAATAGTTAGGTAAATCCTTTCCTACTTGTTTTCAGGAGGAACCAAGCCTACCTGCAGATCTTCTGCAGTGTAAATATGTTTGCCGTCGACAAACACTTTTCCGTCGGCTATTCCCATAATAAGCTTCCCACGCTCAATAATGCGTTTTAAGTCGATTTGGTAGGAGACCAATTTACAATTATCCAGAACTTCTCCTTTGAATTTCACCTTGTTAACGCCCAAAGCCCGTCCTTTACCGGGACCGCCGCGCCAGCCAAGGAAGAAACCTACCAGCTGCCACATGGCATCAAGACCTAGGCAACCGGGCATTACAGGATCTCCTGGAAAATGGCACTTAAAAAACCATAAATCAGGATTTATATCCATTTCCGCCAACACATAACCCAATCCGTGTTCTCCGCCTTCGTTTTGAATGTCGGTGATACGATCGAACATTAACATGTTGGGGGCAGGAAGCTGACTGTTGCCTTTGCCGAAAAGTTCGCCGCGGCTGCATGCAAGCAGTTCTTCTTTGCCAAAAGAGTGGATCCCGCGCTCAAGCAGTGAAGCCATGATTGTTCCTCTGTTTCTATTGGTAAATTTTTTGTTGAGAATGTTATTCAAGCATTCTATTTGGTTGTTTTGCTGTGAATATTTAAATACTCAGCGGGCCCCGAAAACTACGATAGTCTTACCGTGTGCAGTGATCAGGTGATCCTCTTCCATCATTTTTAAGATCCTGCCAACGGTCTCACGCGAGCATCCGACTATCTGTCCTATCTCTTGACGAGTGATTTTTATCTGCATTCCGTCCGGGTGAGTCATGGCCTCAGGTTGATGAGCCAAAGTCATAAGCGTATTGGCAATGCGTCCTTGCACGTCCATGAAAGCCAGATCGCTTACTTTGCTTGAGGTTATTTGCAGGCGGTGAGACAGTTGCGAGGCTAAACGCATCAGGATCTCAGGATTGACCTGTACCAGCTGACGGAATTTGCTGTAAGAAACCTCTGCAATTTCACATTGGGTTTTGGCTTTTACATAAGCCGTTCTGGTGGGGTTGGCACTTTGATCAAAAAGACCGACCTCGCCTATGAAATCACCCTGATTCAAATAGGTCAGGATCATTTCGTGACCGTCGCCGTCGCCGTCCTTTATTAAAACCACCACTGAACCCTTGGCTATATAGTAAAGAGTTTCCGCTTTTTCACCGGCATGAATAATGGTGGCTTTAGCAGGGTGTTTACGAATGTGGCATTGGCTTAAAAACCAGCTTATGGTTGTATCTTGCTGAGGTTTTAAAATCGGTGGCATTTTCAATAATTCTTAAAATGTGTCGTATCAATTAAGGCAGATATTTGTCTTATATCTTGGGAATGATAACAGAAATAGTCATATAAGATGCAAATCAAGACAATAGTCTTTGTTTTTTAAAACGATTATTTGAGGAGTTGTTGTACAGAATTCCGTCTGGTTTAATCAAGGCAGCAAGTTATGAGAGCAAAGGTTTGATGGTGCAAGAATTTCATTTCTAATGTAATTTAAAGGCAGATTGCTATATAATTCACATGATTTCTGCAACCGCGGAAATTGAGATTTCTCTTTATTTAATACTAGGTACCATCAATGATCTATTCAAAAGAAGTAGAGAGCATGTGTCCTGTTGCCAAGGGCGCATACCATGGTCCTGCCCCCATTCCCGAAGAGGGCAAGTGGGTTCAGGCTAAAGAAATCAAAGATATCAGCGGCTTGACTCACGGCGTGGGTTGGTGTGCTCCTCAGCAGGGCGCTTGCAAATTAACCCTGAATGTTAAAAACGGTATTAT
>CALBLB010000300.1 GCA_937896115.1 uncultured Succinatimonas sp. | reverse complement strand
AAGCAGGCGGCGGTTGCGGCTCATGCCGTATGCGTATTGAAGAGATCATCGACGAGGTATGGGTTGATCTTGAAAAATGCGGCGTGGTCCGTCCCGGCAGCGTACCTACTCCCATTGAAGTGAAGGTGGTCACCTCAAGCTCTGCAGCCGTTTCTAAGATCCAGTCGTCAATAGATCAGAAAACCGAGCAATCTCCTATTTACAAGGAAGTTCTCGAGATTTTAAAGGAAGTCAATAAGGGATTGGAACCCGACGGATCCGGAGTCGAACTGGATGCGATCGAAGGAACCGATGTCATTGTCAAATTAAGCGGCGCGGCATCTCGCGGCATGATGAAGACCATGACCCTCGATTATATTCAAAAGCAACTGACCGAAGGTACCGGACGTCAGATCAAGGCTATTGCAAGATAAATTCTGTGAGGAACAAAATGGACGTTTACAATTTGGGAACCGGCAGCGGCATTTATCTTGATAACAATTCGACCACCCAGATAGATCCCAAGGTGATCGAGGCCATGATGCCCTATCTTACTACCTATTACGGTAATGCTTCGTCTCAGCACGGCTTCGGTTTGCCCGTAGACAAAGCCATAGCGCGTGCGCGCGAGCAGGTAGCGGATCTTTTGGGAGCCGAGTATCCTGACGAGATCATTTTTACCTCCTGCGCATCAGAGTCTGACAATACCGCGTTATGGTCATCTTTATGGGCGCAAAAAGGTAAGGATGAGATCATCACTACCGATGTTGAGCATCCTGCCATCATGCAAACCTGTGCTTTTTTAGAAAGTCACGGTGTTAAGGTGCATTATCTGCAGGTAAACAAGAAAGGTGATCTCGATATCGACGAGTTCAAGTCCTTGCTTAATGATCGTACGGCTTTATGTTCAATTATGTGGGCCAATAACGAAACCGGAAATATCTATCCGGTACCTGAGCTTGCCAAAATTGCTCATGAGCACGGGATCATGTTCCATACCGATGCGGTACAGGCCGTATCCAAGGTGGATATCAATTTAAAAGAGACTGACATAAACATGCTCTCTTTTTCAGGTCATAAGATCCATGCACCCAAAGGTATAGGTGTGCTTTATTTACGCCGCGGTACCCGTTTTGTTCCTTTTATGAAAGGAGGACACCAAGAACGCGGGCGCCGTGCCGGAACTGAAAACGTTCCTTATATCGTAGGTTTGGGCGTAGCTTGTGAGCTTGCCAAGCAACATTTGGGTGAAATCAATTCGCGTATTCGCGCCATGCGCGATCGCCTGCAGGAAGGCATTTTACGCTCCATTCCCGAATGTTTCGTAACCGGCGATGTAGACAATCGTACTGCCAACACTTTGAATGTGGCGTTTAAGTATGTTGAAGGAGAAGCTATTTTGCTTCTTTTAAATGAGTACGGGATCGCCGCTTCGTCAGGATCAGCCTGTTCTTCCGAGTCTTTGGAGCCGTCGCATGTTATGCGTGCCATGGGAGTGCCTTTTTCCGCAGCTCACGGAACCATACGTTTTTCCCTGTCCCGCTTTAATACCGATGCAGATATCGACAAGACTTTGGAAGTGTTGCCGGGGATCATCGCTCATCTGCGTGAGTTATCTCCTTATTGGAAACAGAATAAGCCTCAGCTTACCAATATTGATCACGATTTTGATGCATCGAGTAATGAGGTGCGCGCGTGATCGAGCGTGCTGAGATCTAAGCATATTTTGGTATTTTGAATGATCAAGG
>CALBLB010000299.1 GCA_937896115.1 uncultured Succinatimonas sp. | reverse complement strand
TTTAGGCAGAGTCATGCTCTTAAACCGCCAAGGGAAAGTAGCAGCGGTGATGCCTGAAGAGCCTTGTCTTGAAAAGCAGGAATTTGAGTTTGAGACGACTAAGGATCTGGGAGAGGCCACCTCAGGTGACGTGGTGATCGCAGAGATCGTCTCCCGCCGCGCCGGCAAATGCTTCGTAAAAACGCGTGAAGTGGTACACGATTTGGGAGATCTCAACAGCATAATCGTGATGGCTGTGTTGATGCACGACATACCTTCGGCATGGCCTGACAATATGCCCAAAGCTTTAAGCCGTGTTCCCGAAAGCGTAAGCCCGGATGACTTCAGAGGCCGTGAAGATCTGCGTGAACTTCCTTTGATGACCATTGACGGAGAAGATGCCCGTGACTTTGACGATGCCGTCTATTGTTGCAGGCAGGGAAAGGGCTGGAAACTGTATGTGGCTATTGCCGACGTTTCTTACTACGTACGCCCCGGTACCATTTTGGACAAAGAAGCGCTCAATCGTTGCAACAGCTGTTATTTCCCCAATTATGTGATCCCTATGCTTCCTGAGAAACTGTCAAACGGGATCTGTTCGTTAAATCCTGATGTGGACAGATTATGCATGTGCGCAGAAATGAACATCGATCAGGAAGGCAAGCTTGGGGATTATCGTTTTTATCCTGCGGTGATGCGTTCTCATGCAAGACTTACCTATACCGAAGCTTGGATGATGATCTCAGAGGGTCGGGCAAAATATCCTGAGCACGAACCCTGCATCGGCAACGTTAAAGAGCTTTATGCTCTTTATAAAGCTTTTGTTAAGGATCGCCGCCGTCGCGGCGGCTTGGCCATCGAGAGTACCGAGCAGCACTTTGTCTTCAATGAAGATATGGAGATAGTGGGAGTAGAGCCTTTGGAGCGCAATGATGCGCATAAGCTTATAGAAGAGTGCATGATCGCAGCCAATGTGGCGGCAGCGTCTTTCGTTGCCGAACGCAAATCCCAGACTCTTTACCGAGTACATGCCAAACCTTCGGAGAAAAAACTTGCCGCATTGTTACCGCAATTGGCGCGTTTTGGCCTGTCGTTAACCGGCGGGGATGATCCCAAACCCAAGGATTTTGCCAAACTTGCTGATGCCATAGAGAAACGCAAGGATGGAAAGGTCTTAGGAGAGTTAGTGTTGCGCAGCATGTCAAAGGCAGAGTACAGTCCTGAAAATATCGGGCATTTCGGGTTGGCTCTTGATAAATATGCACACTTTACCTCACCCATACGTCGTTATGCCGATCTGCAGTTGCACCGGGTGATCAAGCATCTTTTGGAAAAAGAGCACAAAGGACAGTGGGGACGTATAGGAGCCAAAGCCTATACCAAAGCAGAGCTTGCAGTGCTCGGTACCAAATGTACCGATCGTGAGGTCGCTGCCGATGAAGCCGAGCGTCAGGTCGATTTTGAACTTGCCTGCGTTTATCTTGAAAAATTCATAGGTGAAACTGTTGAGGGAACCATTACCGGATGTACCCGTTTCGGGGTGTTTGTACATCTTGATAAATTCCTGGTTGACGGTCTTATCTATATAGGCAATTTCCCCGGGTATATGAACTTTGATCAGCGTACCGAATCGCTGATTTCAGATCGCGGCAAGGTTTACCGTATAGGTGATCCTATCAAGGTGGTTATTGCGGCGGTGGATGCTAAAGAGCATAAAGTCGATCTTATGCCCACAGGTCTTGGATCGGTAGCCAAATATCGCAAGACCCGTGATCGTATATTAAAAGAACGCGAGAAGGTACAGCAAAACAGCAAGCCTGTAGATAAAGAGCAACTTTTCAAGCGCTTGTCCGACATTGCCACTCCCCAGGAAGCTTCAGATGAGGACAACGTAAAGCGCGACAAAATTCAGGGAGGCTGGGGCAACGAGCTGTCTTCCATGATGCATTTTGCCGATCCCTTCGGCATGCCGTCCCGCAAAGGACGTCGTGACGGTGAGGACAGAAAGAATGAATTTTCGCGTCGCAAAGGACGCAAACAGCGTTGAGCAGTATGCTGACTGCTTTTTGAAGAATTACATCCCAAGACATTAGGGATCCCGCCTTAGTTTTCGGTCTTCAACCTCCTCCCCTTTGCGGGGAGGAAAGCAACAAAAGGATCATATTCATGCGCATGCATAAAAAAAATAACAATCGTGAATTAGTTTACGGCGTAAACGCCGTATTTTCTGCTTTGGATACCTCCGCTGAAAAGATCACCTCAGCATGGATAGCCAAAGGACGTGATGAAGATCGCCGGGTAAGCGATATAGTCGCAAGACTTGAAAAAGCCGGGGTCAAAGTTCAATACGCATTAAGTCATTTTCTTGATGAAAAGACCGAAGGCGGAGTGCATCAGGGCGTGGTCATAGAAATGCTTGCTACTCCGCCTTTAAATGAGCACGATCTTGAAGATCTCATCATCTCAAAAGAAGGAAAACCTCAGCTTTATCTTGTGTTAGACGGAGTGACCGATCCTCGCAATCTCGGGGCTTGCATGCGTTCTGCCTGGGCTGCAGGTGTTGATGCCGTGATCGTTCCGCGTGATCGTTCGGCTTCATTGACTCCGGTTGCCAGAAAGACAGCTGACGGCGCTGCAGAAGCCGTGCCTTTTGCGGCGGTAACCAATCTTGCCAGGGTTCTTGATTTCATGCGTGATCATGCCATTGAAACCGTGGGGTTGGCAGGTGAAGGATCCGAGATCATTTATGATCACAAATTCGCACCGGCCGTGGCCGTGATCATGGGATCTGAGGAAAGCGGCATGCGTCGCCTTACTCGTGAGAAGTGCGATGCCATAGTGCGTATTCCCATGAATGAACACGTTGAATCTTTAAATGTGTCGGTTGCAGCCGGGATCACCTTGTTTGAGACGGTAAGACAGCGCCTTGGTTAAATTTTATTTAACCATCAACGTGGTAAAAGGGTGAAAAATCCTTGATATATGCGCTTAAGGCTGTATAATACAGCGCGTTCAGTCACACAGAAATCCTGTGTTTGCATCCTTGTCTGACAGTATGACTGCACTGTCAGATTTTTACCGTAAGGAGCATGTTAAATGCGTAACTACGAAATCGTATTCCTGGTTCATCCTGATCAGAGCGATCAGGTCCCGGGCATGATCGAGCGCTATAAGGGCGAGATCGAGAAAGACGGCGGCAAGATCACCCGTCTTGAGAATTGGGGCCGTCGCCAGTTGGCCTATCCTATCGAGAAGCTGCACAAGGCTCACTATGTTCTGATCAACTGCCTCGCTTCTGAGCAGACCATCAGCAACATCGAGACCAACTTCCGCTTCAATGATGCTGTGATCCGTAACCTCATCCTCCGCACCAACAGCGAAGTGACCGAGGAGTCTCCTATGATGAAGACCCGCGAAGAGCGCCGTCCTCACGACGATGCCGGTCGTAAAGCCGACACCGAGACTGCTGCTCCTGCAGCTGATAACGCTTCTGCTGAAGCTGCTGAATAATAGGGGTATATCATGGCTCGTTATTTTCACCGTCGTAAGTTCAACCGTTTCGCAGCTGAAGGCATCACCGAGATCGATTACAAAGACGTTGCTCTTTTAAAGAACTACGTTACTGAATCCGGTAAGATCGTTCCCAGCCGCATCACCGGCACCAGCGCTAAGTATCAGCGCCAGCTGGCCACCGCTATCAAGCGTGCCCGTTATCTGGCTCTTCTGCCTTACACTGATCTGCAGGGCCGTTAATTAGGAGTCGAAGATGGAAGTTATTCTGTTAGATAAGATCGGCCGTTTAGGCGGTTTGGGCGACAAGGTCAAGGTTCGCAACGGTTTTGCTCGTAACTATCTGTTACCCAACAAGAAGGCCGTACTTGCAACCCCTGCCAACCTCGAGAAGTTCGAGGCAGAGCGTGCCGAGCTTGAGGCTAAGATCGCCGCTGAGCTTAAAGAAGCTCAGGATCGTGCTGCCAAGCTTGAAGAGATCGGCTCTTTCACCATCTCTGCTTTGGCAGGTGATGAAGGCAAGTTGTTCGGCTCCGTGGGTACCCGCGACATCGCCGAGGCCGTGTGTGCTGCCGGTGTTGAAATCCACAAGAGTGAAGTGCGTCTGCCTGAAGGCGTGATCCGCTCTTTGGGTGAGTACACCATTGCCATTCAGCTTCATGCCGACGTCAAGACTGAGATCAAGCTTAACGTGATCGCTAAGTGATCTTAGTTTTTTGATGTACACAACGGCTCCTATAAGGAGCCGTTGTTGTATGTGCTTAACTCGTTTAAAATTATTTCAGATTTTTTAGCTTACAGGGTATTTTCATGCAAGAGTTGGATCCCGCGCACGCCGTAAATCCTTTTGTTAAATGGGTAGGAGGCAAACGCCGCAGTTTACCAAAGTTGATGCGTTACGTACCAAAAGACATATCAACATATGTAGAACCCTTCGTAGGCGGCGGGGCCATGTTCTTTGCGCTTAAGTTTAAGCATGCGCTGATCAACGACAGCAACCCTGAACTTATGGCAGCATACAGGGTTTTAAAGGATAAACCCTATGAGCTTATAGAGCTTTTGAAAACTTTTAAGTTTGACAAGGAAAGCTATATAGCGATCAGATCCTGGGATAAGGAAAAAAATTTTAAAAAACGTTCTGATGTAGAGCGTGCAGCCAGACTTATTTATCTTTTAAAGACCTGTTTTAACGGTCTTTATCGTGTCAGCTCCAAGAATCATTTCAACACTCCTATTGGTAAATTCTCTTTTGAACCTAAGATCTGCAACGAGGAAAATTTACTTGCAGTACATGATTATCTAAAGCGCAATGATACCGACATCCGTTGTTGCTCCTATGTAGAGCTGTTTAAAGAAATTCCTGACGATGCTTTTGTATATCTTGATCCGCCCTATGCTCCTATAAGCAAAACATCGTATTTTACTTCGTATCAGTCTCAGGTGTGGAATGACAACGCGCAAAGAACTTTGGCTTTTTTTTGTCGCGAGCTTGATAAGCGCGGCATTCGTTTCATGCAGTCAAATTCTACGGCTCCCATTTGTTTTGAATTGTATAAACAATTTAATATCACTACCTTAAATGCCAAGCGTTTTATCAACGCTGACGTAGCAGGACGCGGTGATATCAAGGAGCTGGTGATCACCAATTACGACATAGAAAGCGTGCTGTAGACAATTTAAGTTTAGGAGCTAAACAGGCAACAAACCCTGATGCATCAAGGTTTATAGGCTTTTTTGGTTGGTTGCATGGTAGTATAAAGACTACTTAAAACGGTTAGGGCAGGAGAGATGATCCTGCCTTTTGTTTAGCCTGCAATCTGAATTTTTCTGATCAGGATAGCGTAATCGTCAAACTTACGGCAAATACGTTAAGTTAAGCCAAGCCCCTTTATTTTTCTTCGTTCTTAGCTATATCGCCTTTTCAATCCGCAAAGTCTATCCATGCGTGGATAGAAAAATTAAGTTTTAATCCACACGTGGTATTAAAATCTGCCAGACTCAAGCCATAACCATATCGGAGTCTGCGCAATGATACCTGCAAAAGGATCTTTAACAGCTGAATTTAAAAGCGATCTGAAAAAGTATCCGGATTCAGAGATCTTTGAAGCAGTAGTTGCTTTGGCCAATACTGAAGGCGGGGCGTTGTACTTGTGGGTTGAAGATTCAGGGAAGATCACCGGTGTTCATCCGTCTCACAACAATACCCTGATCTTGCCAGCCTTTATTGCTAACAACACCGTACCGCCGCTTTCGGTAAGATGCGAGATCTTGCCGACTACCCTTCCTGTTTTGAAGATTTCCGTTCCGAAATCTTTGAACGCCGTTGTTTCCACTGCATCCGGCAGGGTGCTTCAGCGGCGCTTAAAGGCAAACGGTGAGCCAGAAAACGTGATCATGTACCCAAGCGAATTTGCCACAAGACTTTCTGATCTGAGATTGCTTGATTACAATGCTTTGCTTGTAGATGAAGCAGATATGTCCGCGTTGGATAACGTTGAGATAGACAGATTAAGGAGACTGATCGGTTTTTATCAGGGAGATAAGGTTTTGGCATCGTTGGCAAACGATGATTTGTGTAAAGCTTTGGGGTTGGCAAGAGAGAGTGAAAATATTCTTTGTCCTACCGTAACCGGAATTCTTTTGGTGGGTACCTCAGAAGCTGTTGCCCGCTTCGTCCCGACATCCAAGACAAGTTTGCAGATATTAAAAGGCTCGGATGTCGTGTTTAATCAGGATATACAAAAGCCGTTGCTCAGTACTGTAGAAGACTTATTCTTTTTTATAGAAAAGATAATCGAAGAAAAAGAATATTCTTTGGGACCTTATAGAATAGCCATTCCCAACTATGACAAGGCGGCATTAAGAGAAGCCGTGGTAAATGCATTTTGTCACCGGGATTACAGTGTCATGGGACGCGTGACGATCCTTGTTAACGATGAAGGGGTGAGCGTATCCAATCCCGGAGGTTTTATTGACGGTGTAAATCTTAATAATCTCATCACGGTTGAACCTCACGGCAGAAACCCATTACTTGCGGATGTCATGAAGAGGATAGGACTTGCGGAAAGAACGGGAAGGGGGATCGACAGGATCTTTGAAGGATCGTTGCGTTACGGCAAGAGTCTGCCCGATTATAGTCAATCTACGGGATCAACGGTAACGGTCTTTTTCCCAAAGTCATCAGGCGATCAGGAATTTGTAAAAAAACTCATTGAGATCCAGAGCCAAAAAAATCAGGATTTATCCATAACGTCGCTGTTTATTCTGTATTTATTGAACAAAAACGCGAGCATGGATCTTGGTGAGTTAAGTTTAAAAATAAATATACCCAGAGCCATGTTGCAAGTTGCTCTTGAAACTCTGCTTAACAATAAAATAATTGACTGCACTCTGAATAAAAAAATAGAGTATTACTCTTTAGGCGGCTTGAGCAATATAAAAAATCAAAAAAATGACGAACACTCATCACAAGAAATGCTCGATAAAATCGTGCAACTTGCGGAAAATACCAAAGTGATTAAAAATTCCGACGTTGTTACTTTGCTCGGTATTGGTCCTAACAAGGCATACAGGCTTTTGCAAAACCTTCACAAAGAAGGTACTTTGCAAAAGCATAACAAGGGAAGATATACAACTTACAGTCTTACTAAAGAATGAACCGTGATGATCACTGCTCACATCAAAAGCTTTTAATCCCAAGGATCACCGAAAGTACGGTGTTCTTTTTTAGGTGAAGCTTTTGGTACTCTGTCTATATCTCTGATACTGTCAGCTGCCGTGGATTCAGCTTCGCGCTGAGCCTGTTCCTGTGCATCCTCGCTTAAACTCTCAGATTGTGCCATTCCCGTATCATCAGACGCTGCGTCTTCCTGAGAGTTAAAGGCATTTTGGTTTTGTTGTTCCCGAAGTCTTACCGCCTCTTCCTGAGCACGGGCAAGAGCCTCAAGTTCCTGCTGACGTTTTTCTTCGGCAAGCGCCAGTTCTTTTAGCGTTTTGGCGTTATCGCTTATAAGTTTAGGCTTGGAGGTAGGGTGACGAGGCTTGTTTGAAGGTTCAACCGGAAGGGCATTATCACCTATATTGATGTGCGGTCCGTAGAAATGAGGTCCGGTTTCAAGAAAATAGATATCGAGTACGCATTTTATCCTGGCAAAAAATTCGCGAATTCTGACCTTTAAATGAGAAAATGCAGTCCCCGGCTCTATGGCATTGAATCCGTCGGCTTTTAGCCCCGCATTTTGGGCAATAAAAATGGCTCTTTCATTGTGAAAGCCTTGTGAGATCACGGTGAAATCTTGCAACATGAAGACGCTTTTGGCACACAAAACGCTGTCTAAAGTTCTGATCCCGGCAAAATCCAAAATGATGCGTTCTTTGGGAACACCTGCTTTAACGAGCGCCCTGCGCATTTCGCGAGGTTCATTGTAAGACAGGGCGCGGTTGTCACCTGAGGCCAAAATGAAGTCTATTTTTTTGTGACGGTAAAGCTCAGCGGCTGCTTCGATGCGGGCAGTGAAATATGCGTTCGGTACTCCCGGTGCCTGTTGCGGCGAAGTCCCCAGCAGTAAGCCTACTTTGTGATAGGGGACTTCGTTTACGTTGTCATGACACCAGAAGGCGCTTCCTGAGATACGGAAAACCGCCAACAGGAGAAACACTCCGAAGATCAGCGAACCCAAACAGCAAAGATAGACAAAGATCCTTACAAAATGCGAAAGTTGCAGATTAAAGGAACGCTGATCACCATCCGTTTTCATTTCAACCTTATTTTTCAGAGTACGTGTTTTACGCAGGAAAGTGCACCGACCTCATTGTAAATACGGTGCAGATTTTCGTATGAACTTACCTTAACCGGCAACGTAAAGGAAATATAACGTCCGGTTCTGCTGGGATGAGGCAGGCCTTTTAAGGCCATGACGCGTCCTGGTTCAATTGCATCGCATATTTTTTTTACCTGATCGAGTGCATCGGCAACTTGGCTTTCTACGATCACGCGAAAATCCACTACTGCCGGATATTTGAGGAGTTTGCGGATCTCCTCGGGATTACCGTTTAAAATTTCCATAAAAAATCCTTACTTGTTTTCCTGCTCGGTTTCGTCATTGCCAGATCCGGTGAAGAACATCATGGCGCGATCTATCATGCGCGAAAAGAAACCGCCTTCTCCCACGTCTTCAAGTGCTACCAAAGGTGCGGTGCTTAAGAGTTTGTCATCAAGTTTCACTTCAACGGTGCCGAGTTCGTCGCCTGCTTTAATGGGGGCGACAAATTGTGAGGCTTTGAGCTTATATCCTACGTTCATGCGGTTTTGACTGCCGCGCGGGATCACCAAACTTAAATCCTGTTTTAACCCAAGTGGTACTTCGTTTTTGTTACCCATGCGTACCTGACGGTGCAGTAAAGCTTTACCTCCTTGGAAAGGAGAGTAGATCTGGAAATAATTAAATCCGTAAAGCAAAAGCGCACGGTTATCGGCAGCGCGCAGTTTTTCACTCTTGGCACCTATCACAGCGGCGACTAAGCGCATATTGTCTTTAACTGCGGATGTTACGAGATTGTAACCTACCTGCGAGAGGTGGCCGGTCTTGATCCCGTCCACGTTCAGACCTTTATCCCATAACAGACGGTTACGGTTATATTGTCTGATCCCGTTAAAGGAGAATTCCTTTTGACTGTACAGAGGATATTCTCCCGGCAGATCTCTTATCACGGCACGTCCTAACAGAGCCATGTCGTAGGCTGTGGAATAATTCTGCTCGTCAAAAAGTCCGTGAACGTTGGCAAAGTGAGTATTACGCAGCCCCAGGCGCTGGGCATAGCTGTTCATCACACTGACGAAACCTTCTTCGGTACCGGCAAGATGTACGGCCATGGCAACGCAGGCATCATTGCCCGATTGAATGATGATGCCGCGTAAAAGATCGCCTACTTTAATGGTTTTACCCACCTCGATAAACATCTTTGAGGAGTCTGAGTAGTTCTTAGCCCAGGCATTTTCGGGGATGGTGACGTCATCTTCCATCTTAAGACGGCCTGCTTTAAGTTCCATGCCGATGACGTAAGCAGTCATCATCTTGGTTAAAGATGCAGGCCAGATCTTTTCATCTTTGTTGTGCTCGGTGATCACGCGTCCTGAGTAATAGTCAAGCAATACCCAAGATTGCGCATCAAAGGTTGGAGCTTCTGGGATCACCATGGGAACGGGGGCCTGATTAGCTCCTTGGGCCTGAGGCTGTTGCGTATTTTGAGTGCTGACGGCACTGCCTCCGCGCATTGCGGAGAAAGGATCGGGTATGGCTTCGTCTGCCCAAGCGTTACCTGCTATAAAAAGAGCCAAGGCCGCCGCGGTGACACTTAAATTTAACAATTTGCTCTGATGCATTGAAATTTTGATCCTGTGTTAAAACTTTTTAATAAAACTGTCGGAAGCTCCCTGCGCGCGGGCTTTTTCAGCCATGCTGCGGGCTTGCTCTTCGCTTCTAAAAGGTCCTGCCAATACTCGGCTTACCCCGTTGACAGTCTGCACCTTAACGCCGGTGTTTAAGCGTTTGGCCATCATGGAGCAGATCTCCTGAGCCTTTGAAGGATCGGAAGTGGCCGCCATCTGCACATAATATCCCTGGGCAGAAGATGAATTCCCTGCCTGACTATAGTTTACCGCAGTATTGGCAGTTGCAACTTTAGGGGAACGGTTTACCGGAGCATTATCAAAGCTTATCCAGCCGTCGGGATTAACCCAGCCTGATTTGCCGGTAAAACCGCCTTCGGTTTGGAAACTGTCGGAGTTTGACACCGGTGTATCAGAATTTGCTTTAACCGGTCCTTGGTATTCTGATGACGTAGTTGAACTTGGGGAACCTGCGGCATTTTTTATGCTGCCGTTGCTGGCTATATTGAGGTACTCAAGTCTTACCTTGGCAGTTCCAGGTCCTATGACTCCTAGGTAACGGGCCGCACCTTCGGAAAGATCCAAAATGCGGTCGCCTACGAAAGGTCCGCGATCGTTTACCCTTACTACCAATTTTTTTCCGTTGGTTAAATTGGTGACTTTTAGGTAGGAAGGCAAAGGTACGTTTTTATGGGCTGCGCTTATGCCTTTTTGGTTGTAAATTTCTCCCATCGAGGTTTTGTTACCGTTGAAGGTGGGACCGTACCAAGAGGCGGTACCTTCTTCAATGTAAGAATCCATGCCGTTCCATACTTCGTAATTTTTTCCAAGTACGGTGTAATTGCGGTTGCAACCGCGGCCGTCGGTGCGCTCATAGCGTATGGGTACAGATTTGACTCCGTTTAAGTCAACTTTGCCGCTTTGCGGCATGGGGCGGGTATGCCCGGGACCGGTACCGTACGATCCCGAAGCTCCGACACGGGTTACCGATCCAGATGACGATGAACAGGCGTTGAGCGTAAGTGCAGCGATCAGGGCACAGGATAAAAGAGCTAAAAAACGATGCTTCATAGTTTACGGTCTCCGTCCTTCCGGGTTCACCACTATTCCCATGCTGGCCTTTGCCTTTACGTAACCTAGGCGTATGTATTCTGAAAGTTCGAATACCGCGCGGGCATATAACGGACTGGTATTGTAGCGGGTGATCGCTTTGAAATTAACCAAGGCTGCAAGAGCGCTTACGGAGCCGTCTTCAAGTTCATAGGTATAAAGACGGATCTTTTCCTCATCGGGAATGCGTACTTTGGTGGTAGCTCCCTGAGCATAAAGATCTTTTGCTTTAAGATCCCAACCTTTTTGCAATAAAGATTGTACATTGGCGTTTTGCAGATGTACTCCGTAGCAGATCCCGTGTCCTTTTACCCAGCCGTGACCTTGGAAATAATTGGCAACCGATCCTATGGCATCTTTGGGGGAATAAAAGAGATCCTCGTGACCTGAGTTGTCAAAGTCCACCGCGTAATCAAGATAAGATGAGGGCATAAACTGTCCCATGCCCATGGCGCCTGCGTATGAGCCCTTGACAGCGGTAAGATCCCAGCCTTCCTTAAGACACAGTTTGACGAAATTTCCGAATTCGCTTGAAAAGTAGGTGGCGCGTTTTTCATAGCCAAAACCCAGAGTATAAAGTGCATCCAATACTTTCCAGTTGCCCATGTTGCGCCCGTAAAAAGTTTCCACTCCGATGATGGCACAGACTATCTCGGGAGGAACTCCGTAGATCCTTTCGGCACGTTGTAAATCCTGCTCGTTGGCTAAGTAAAATTCGATGCCTTTTTTGATACGTTCGTTAGTTATGAAGATCTTGCGGTATTGCCACCAGGGTTTTGCCTCTGAAGGACGGGTAATGGCATCGATGATCTTTTGCTGATATTGAGCTTGAGATACGGCGTATTGCAAGGCATCTACACTTACTCCGGTCTTTTTGGAGACCGCTTCAAGACTGGGTACACCCGCCGTTGCCTGCATACACCATAAAGCTCCGGCAAGTGCTAAGGACATCTGTTTTAAGATCTTGTTCAAAGTCAGTTCCTTTTATCGTCAAAGATTTTGACTTTTTTGTGAGTGTGCAAAGACATGATGATCCCGAAGCTTATTGAAAGCGTGATCATGGCCGTACCTCCGTAACTTACGAAGGGCAGGGGCACACCCACTACAGGCAGAATGCCTGAGACCATACCTATGTTCACAAAGATATAGAACATGAAGGTAAAGGTAAAAGCACCGGTTAAAATGCGGTTGAAATTTTCACTTGAGTGCAGCGTGATCACGATGCAACGCCACAAAATTACGGCGTAAAGTCCCATGAGTATGGTAAAGCCGATGAGACCTGTTTCTTCTGAAAGCACTGCAAAGATAAAGTCTGTATGCGGCTCCGGCAGAAAATCAAGTTGTGACTGACTGCCTTGCAGAAAACCTTTGCCGTAAATGCCTCCGGAGCCTATGGCTATTTTGGATTGAATGATGTGATAACCGGCACCCAGAGGATCAGAGCTGGGATCCAAAAGCGTGAGCACTCGCTGCTTTTGATAGTCGTGAAGTACGAAGTTCCACATTACCGGCAGTGCGGCGGCAGCAAGGAGCATCCCGAGGATGATCCACCACCAGGAAAGACCTGCAATAAAGATGGCAATAAATCCCGATACTGCGACTAATCCTGCAGTGCCCAGATCCGGTTGCATGAGGATCAAAGCCGTGGGGGCACCTAAGATGGCAAAAGCCAATACCGTATTTAAAGTACGCGGAGGCAAAGGCGCGCGGGAGAGAAAAGCCGCTATCGTCAAGGGCATTACCACTTTGAAGATTTCAGAAGGCTGTACGCGTATGAAGCCTAAATTGAGCCAGCGCTGCGCACCTTTTGAAATATCTCCGAAAAGCTCCACCATGACTAAAAGCACTATCCCCACCACATAGGCGTATACCGAGACTTTTATGAAGTATTTAGGCGGGATCTGGGCAACGGTGATCATGGTTACCACGGCCGCCGCCGTGTGCAGACATTTTCTCATCAGCATGTCGGGATCTTGCCCCGATGCCGACCACAGCACGAAAAGCGAGAGCAACATCAAGGCTATGAGTCCGCATAAAAGCGGGGCGTCGATGTGACAGCGGTAGAAAAAAGATCTTCTGTCAGCCTGAGTATGATTGAGACGATCCAAACTCTGATCCATCACTGCACTCCCACGGTTCCTGCAATGCCGAATTTTACGTATTGCGGCTCTTTTTCACCCATATAGCCGCCCGGGTAGAGCTCCAGAAGATACTGATCGATAACCTGACGGGCCAAAGGTGCGGCCATGCGCGAACCGCCGCCGGCGTTTTCAAGAATGATGGCGACTAAAATACGCGGTTTTAAGAAAGGAGCATAAGCTACAAAAAGGGCGTTGTCGCGATGCTCGGCTTTAAGGCGCGCGGCATCGTATTTTTCACCCTGTTTGATGGCTACAACCTGCGCAGTCCCGGATTTGCCGGCTGCCTTGTATTTTGCGCCTTCAAAGGCACGCCGCCCCGTTCCTTCTGGGCCGTTTACCACCAGGTACATGCCGGTGCGGCATACGTCCCAGGATTTTTTATCGTGCAGCTCAAGATAGGCAGGATCGGCAGGATCGGCAAAATACTGCGGCTTTGCATCTTTCAACGAAGGATCGCTGATCTCCTTCATAAGATGAGGAGTTTTAACGTTGCCGCGGTTTGCTAAAGTGGTATGCGCCTTGGCAAGTTGCATGAGCGTGGTAGTCCAATATCCCTGACCTATGCCGATGGGAACGGTATCGCCAAGTTGCCAGTTCTGACGAAAACGGGAACGTTTCCATTCGCGCGAAGGGTTTACCCCCGTGGATTCTTCGTTTAAATCTATGCCGGTGCGTTTGCCGAATCCGAACATATCAAGATAGTTGTGAATGCGGTTGATCCCGGCACGGTAGGCCAGATCATAAAAATAGGTATCAGCCGAGATCTCCAGGGCGCGGTAGAGATCAAGCCAACCGTGGCCCCAAGGACGCCAGTCGCGAAACTGATGGGTAGATCCTGGCAGTTTGAAATAAGGAGCTCCGAAAAAAGATCCCGTGGGGGTTATCAAACCTTCGTTCAATCCCATGACGCACATAAGCGGTTTGGCAGTTGAAGCCGGTGCATAGCCGCCTTGAGTTACGCGGTTTATAAGCGGTTTTCCGGGGTTATTTAAAAGCTTTTGATAATCGCGTGAGCGTATGCCTCTTACGAAAAGATTTGGATCGTAAGAAGGATTTGAATACATCGCCAGTATTTCACCGCTTTCAGGCTCTATGGCTACTATGGCCCCGCGTATTGAGCCCATGATCTCCTGCAGATAATATTGCAGTCTGATATCAAGTGAAATCGTGATGTCGTTGCCTGGTTTGGGCGGATTGTCTTTTAAGGTACGGATCACCTGACCGTGGCTGTTGACTTCGACTTCGCGGGATCCGGTTTTGCCGTGCAATTCTTTTTCGTAATATTTTTCTATGCCCAGTTTGCCGATCTCGCTGGATCCTGCGTAGTTGTCGATGATCCCCTGCTCGGTTAACTGTTCAACGTCTTTTTGATTGATGCGCGACACGTAACCTACTGCGTGGGTGGCGATCTCGGCAAAGGGATAGTAGCGTTTTAACGAGGCTTCCACCTGAACGTTCGGAAATTTGTAGCTTGAGACAGAGAATGTAGCTATCTGTTTTTCCGTCAGCATGTCGGCTATTTCTATACCCGAGAATTTCTTACGGGTACGCGATTCACGCTCGAGCGCGTCGAGTTCGCGCTCGCTTAAATCAAGCGAGAGCAGTTTGTTTAATCCTATGATCTCCTGACGGGTATTGAGGTCACGGGAAGGATAGAGCACCAGATGATAGACGGGGCGATTATCTGCCAAAACCACGTGATTTCTGTCGTAGATGATCCCGCGCGGCGGTACCACCGGTACTATTTTAAGCCGGTTTTCGTTGGATCTCGTTTGATAGTCGCGGTAAGAGAGTACCTGCAGATAATAAAGGTTTGAAAACAGTATGGCGATCATGATCAGGCATATGCCTATGCAGATCACCACACGGTTTTGAAACAGTCTTTTTTCTTTCTCAAGATCGCGTTTTTCCTGTCCTGCATTGGCGTTGCTACGCTTTCTCTTACGGATTTTGGAGTCAAAAAGCTTGCGTTTTTGACTCTTTCCATTGAAGTTTACTTCAGGTTTGAACAGTGACACGTGATTTCAGAGGACGTTTGCAGGTGAATATGAAAAATATGCCGTTTATTTTACAAAAATTTTTTAAGTTTTAACTTAGTTTAAGCACGGTGATAAGGCAATTTTGCAAGTATGCTCCATGAGCGGTACAAAGTTTCGGCTAAAAACACCCTGACAAGCGGGTGCGGCAGCGTAAGTTTTGATAAAGACCAAAGCTCAGAAGCCATGTTCCTTAACTCGTCGGTAAGCCCGTTGGGACCTCCTACTATCAAGGTTACGTCGCTGCCTAAGTTTTGCCATATTCCCACACGCTCTGAAAGCTGTACGGAGTCGTATTGTTTGCCGCGCTCATCCAAGGCTACGATATAACTTTTTTTGGGAAGCGCCGCTTTGATCATCTCGGCTTCAAGCTCTTTGGCATGCTCTTCAGAGCCTTTCCCCGTACGCTTTACCGGAGCAATTTCCTTAAACTGCAATTGCATTTCGCGGGGAAAGCGCTTTTGATATTCGCGTACGGCTTCGTTTACCCAGGAAGGCATCTTGGTGCCGACGGCCAACACCAGAATTTTCACGATCTTAAATCCTGCGCACTTTCGCCTGCGGCCATGCAGCGATAGAGATCTTCAAGTCGATAACGCTCGCGAATTTCCGGCTGGAAAATATGTACGATGACACTGCCTACGTCGGCAATTACCCATTCACCTTCGCGATCGCCTGAGATTTGTACGCCGTGAATACCGCGCTCGGCCAGATATTTTTGCAGGCGGTAGGCAATGGCGCAGACATGACGATTTGAAGTACCGCTGCATATAACCATGGCATCGGCAATGGAGGAGAAGCCGCCCAGATCAATTGAAATAAGATCTTTGGCTTTGGCATTGGCAAGCTCTTCCATGCAGGCTTTGGTAAGCGCTTGCACGTCGTTTTCGTTTAAAGGCGGCAAAGAGTTGTTTTTTAAAGATTCAAAATTGTCGTTCATGGAGTTCCTGAATTAAGCTTTAATTCTGTAGAAAAATCTGCGGCATTGTAGCGAAACTTTGTTTTGATTTCACTTTGCAAAGAAAATGCGGTTGTCGAGGATCTTTTTTGCAGGAGGTTCTTTTAAGGCATAGCCTAAAGCACAGTGTCCTATACCTTCGTAATCACCTTCAATACCCAAAGATTTTAAGAATTCTTTTCCCTCGGGTAATTCAAAGGTTTCCTTGGCACGGTGGATCCAGCAGGATCCTAATCCTAAGGACGTTGCGGCAAGCATCATATTACCCATGGCCAAAGCCCCGTCATAAACGGTGGTGGATACGGATTTGGGACCTAAGACTATGATTACGGCAGTGGCCTTATAGAAAGGATCGAAATCCTGAGGCCATCCGCCTATACGGCAGTTGATTGCAGATAACCATTTTAATTTTTCGGGATCGGTTACCGCTACAAATATAGTCTGCTGGCGATTTCTGCCGGTAGGGGCGTTAAGGGCGGCGGTGAGCACTTTATTTAAAAGTTCTTCGGGAACTTTTTTATCAGGATCAAAAGCTCTGCAGGAGCGGCGCGCGAGTATGTTTTCTAAAACTTTATTCATAACTTTTTGAATTTAAATATAAATATTAAAAGATGA
>CALBLB010000298.1 GCA_937896115.1 uncultured Succinatimonas sp. | reverse complement strand
AATAATAATTAAGTGCCTCAGGAGAGAGTTATGAAAATCACGGTATTGACAGGAGCTTTGATAACTTCGTTATGGCTTACGGGCTGTGCACTTGATACTTTTGATCCTAAGCCTGATGATCCTGCCTTTGCTCCGGCTTTGCCTGAGCAGGACTATACCGCAGCCGTTCCCGACGGCGGGATCTACAGTCAGTACAACAATTCAAACGGGTTGTATACCGATACCAAGGCTCATCGTGTCGGGGATATAATCTCCGTGCAACTTGAAGAGGCTACTTCTGCAAGCAAGAAAGCCGGTACGGCATTGTCCAGCGAATCTACCAATAATTACGGCGGGATCTCACTTGCCGGTACCAATGTGCATCTTGGTAAATATACTCCTACATTCAACAGTTCAAATTCTCAGGACTTTTCAGGAAACGGCAATGCCAGTCAAAGCAACAGTCTGTCAGGGCAGATTTCTGTGAGTGTGGTGCGGGTGCTTACCAACGGCAATTTGCAGGTACAAGGTGAGAAATGGCTTATGCTCAATAACGGCAACGAGTATGTGCGTGTGACGGGGTTGGTCCGTCCTGAGGATATCAATTCAGACAATACTGTGTCTTCACAACGTATAGCCAATGCCAGAATTCAGTACGGCGGTACGGGAGATCTGGCTAATACTCAAAAGCGCGGGTGGTTGTCACAATTTTTCAACAGTGTGTTTAATATATTCGGTTGAGTCCTTGAAATATCCGCATGATAACCAAGAGGCAATGATATGAAATTGTCAGCGATGATTAAGCTTGCAGCAGCGGCGGTGCTGGTATTTGTCAGCATGAGTGCCGATGCATCGCGCATTAAAGATATAGCAAGCGTTGAAGGGGTAAGAGACAATCAGCTGGTAGGTTACGGTTTGGTTGTCGGCTTAGCCGGTACCGGTGAAAAGAACAACAAATTCACCGAGCAGACTTTCAGATCCATGCTGAATAACTTTGGGATCAAAGTACCGGATTCCACCAGCCTCAAGATCAAAGATGTTTCCCCTGTTGCCATTCACGCTACTTTGCCTCCGTTTTCAAAGCACGGACAAACTATAGACGTTACGGTTTCCGCCATAGGCGAGGCAACCTCGTTGCGCGGCGGTACGTTGTTACAGACCATGTTGCGCGGTATAGACGGTAACGTATATGCCATAGCTCAGGGATCTTTAGTAGTAGGCGGTTTGGGCGTTGAAGGAGCCGACGGATCCAAAGTGACGGTAAATACGCCTACCGTAGGTCGCATTGCCAACGGTGCCATCGTTGAGCGTGAGGTTCCGAATAATTTTCAAAGTTCAGACAGTTTCGTGCTTAATCTTGACAGACCTGATTTTACGTCTGCCAAAAATGTGGCCGATGCCATCAATGATGTTTACGGAGACGGTTCGGCTTTTGCGCAGGATGCCGTATC
>CALBLB010000297.1 GCA_937896115.1 uncultured Succinatimonas sp. | reverse complement strand
ACCACTTCCTGCTCGGCAGGTCCTGAATTGACCAAACGCACGAACTCTTTAAAACCTGAAGCATAGATCACCTCAAGACCTGTAAGATCCTGTTGACGACGCATGCAGTCCTGATAAAGATTATTAAGATCTATTCCCGACCAGAAACGATCTTCAAACTCGTCGGCACGCTGACGACCGCGTTTGAACACTGAAGATCGCTGAATGATGATAGTCCAAGAGATCACGCTCAAAGACACCAGGAAAAACATCACCAGCTGCACCAGAAGGCTGGCGTTTAAGATTAGTTCTGTAAAGGACAGCTCGCCGTTTTGCATTTATTTATCCGTATTTTTATGGGGATCGTTATCGATTCTTTTTTCCACGAAAGCTCTGATTTCAGGATCTATAGCCTTGGGTTTACCTTTTTTAAGATCGGTAAAAGCCAAAGTCACCGTCAATTCAAAGAGTTTCTGACCGCGCTGATTATAGACCTCTTGAAACATGGTGAGTGACAGGCGTTTTAACTGCACCGGTTTGACGGTGACCAAAAGTTCGTCATCAAGTTTGGCCGATTTGAGGTAACGACCGTGGATCTCGTAAACCACAAAGCCGCAGGCACTTTTTTCCAGCAGTTGTTGCTGAGAAAAATTCTCCTGCCTAAGCCATTCGCTGCGGGCTCTTTCGCAAAATTTCAAATAGTTGGCATAGTATACGATCCCGCCTGCATCGGTATCTTCAAAATACACTCTGAATTTTGCCGAAAAAATCTCACTCATCTTTTGCCTCTTGTAAAGAATCGCTGCCCGGGAAAGGCAAGTTGAATTTTTCATAAGCCTTGCGAGCTGCCATGCGTCCCGTACGGGTGCGCTGCACAAATCCCTGTTGAATGATATAGGGCTCAACCACATTCTCTAGCGTGTCGCGATCATGTCCTAAAGATGCCGCCAAAGACTCTATGCCTACGGGACCGCCGTTAAAATCAAAAAGTATGGTACGCAGATAAGCACGGTCAAATTCGTCAAAACCGTCTTCATCTATGCGCAGCATTTCCAGGGCCTCACGCGCCGTATCAAGGGTAATGATCCCGTCTCCTTTGACTTCGGCCACATCGCGTACGCGTTTTAACAGTCGGTTGGCAATGCGCGGGGTACCGCGGGCACGTTTGGCAATCTCTTTGGCTCCGTCTTCTGAGATTTTGATCTCAAGTTTCTTGGCATTGGCTTTGATGATCACTTCAAGCTCTTGCGGTTTGTAATATTTAAGCTGAAGGATGATGCCGAATCTTGCACGTAGCGGTGAGGTCAGGGTCCCTGCAAGCGTGGTGGCGCCTATAAGCGTGAACTCGTTTAAGCTTAATTTTATAGAACGCGCCGAAGGGCCTTCACCGGTCATGATATCGACGCGATAATCCTCCATCGCAGGATACATGAATTCCTCAACCACGGGTGAGAGACGATGGATCTCGTCGATAAAAATCACCGATCTTGGCTGCAGATTGGTCAAAAGCGCTGCCGCATCGCCTTTTTTTTCCAAAGCAGGACCTGAGGTTTGCGATATGCTGACCCCAAGCTCATTGGCAATGATATTTGACAACGTGGTTTTACCAAGTCCCGGCGGTCCGAAAATCAACACGTGATCGAGGGCTTCGCCGCGTTTTTTGGCAGCTTTTATATACACCTCAAGCTGACGTTTGACATCATCCTGACCTATATAGTCTTTAAGGTACTGAGGTCTTAGCGCGCGATCTTCTTGCGATCCGCGTACCTCTTCAAGAGCTTCGTCCGCATTTTTTTCAGGACGCAGCTCTTCTGACACTTCCAGAGCATCGGCTACTATACCGACATCGTTTGCCGCCATTTTTAACGTCCTTTATTCTTGCTGATTAAAAGCAGTGCCGCTTTGATCATTTTTTCAGCAGTATCAGCATCTTTTTGTACTGCCTTGCAATATCTGACTGCTTCGTTTTCCTTATAACCAAGTGCCACCAGTGCCGCAACGGCTTCATCAAAGCATTCGCTTTTACCTTCAAAGTTGCTACTGCTTTCCTTAACCGGCGCTTCGGAAAATTTTGAAAGCGTATCTTTAAGTTCAACTATCATGCGCTCGGCCGTTTTTTTACCTACTCCCGGGATCTGTTGCAACTGACGGCTGCTGTTATCCAGCACCGCAGCGATAAAACTTTCCACGCTGAAAGTTGAAAGTGCCGCCAAGGCACTTTTAGGGCCTACACCGTTTACCTTTATAAGGATACGAAAGAGCGAACGTGAAGCCAGATCGGTAAAACCGTAGAGTATCTGCGCATCCTCGCGTACGATATGATGAATATAAACAAAAACCTCAGAAGCACGGTCACGCGGTAGAGCCTGAAGCGAGCTTTCCGGCATTTCCACCTCATACCCGACTCCGCCGGCCTCGATAAGCGCCGTACTGCCGTCTGTTCTTATGAGTCTTCCGCGCAAACTGCCAATCATAATCTTCCTTAACTTTTAAGACATTCTCAAACGACCGTGCACCGAATAGCGATCGGCTACGTTATCACCCATGGCCGAAGTTACGCTTTGAGTGTAGGCATGACAAATGGCACAGGCCAAACCGTCGGCCGCATCTGCCTGAGGCGAGCCGTTTAAATTCAAAATACGGCGCACCATATACTGCACCTGCTGTTTGTCAGCCCAGCCATAGCCTACCACGGACTGTTTAATCTGCTGAGGAGTGTACTCAAAAACCATGAGTTCGGCATTAGCTCCTGCAACCATGGCCGCCGCCCGGGCTTCTGAAAGCTTAACCGTGGATTGCACGTTCTTTGAAAGAAAAGTTTCCTCAATTGCCATCTGTTGCGGGTGAAACTGAGTAATAAGTTGCGATACCCCGGCATAAATGATGCGCAATCTTTCGGCCATAGGGCCTCCTCCCGTAGAGATACAGCCAGAGCCTCGATAACGTACCTGCCCCTTAAGGCTCTCTACCACCCCGTATCCGGTAAAACGAGATCCCGGGTCGATGCCTATGATCACCATGTATGAAACCTTAAGTCAACCTTGAAAAACATGGCTATTTTACTGGATATTTCACCAAAATTTGCTTTTAAAGCCTAAAGAGACGTCTTAAAAGTAAGCTCACACTGCGCTTAAAAATTTTAAGCATGCCAAGGCATGCTACACTGCTTTTTACAACAATCTTACTTCATGGTATCTGTCCTTGCCGCCTGACTCTTTAATCAGACGGTGCTTTTTGCATAAACTACATAAACTGCATGAAAAAATTCATATTCTTGATACTGTTGCTGTGCGGTATAAATGCCCACGGCCAAAGCCTCACCTTGGGAATATTACCGGCA
>CALBLB010000296.1 GCA_937896115.1 uncultured Succinatimonas sp. | reverse complement strand
CTCAAGCGCTTCACGTGACATAACCGCACCGGGGCGGATCAGCAAGGCCTCAAGCAGTGAATATTCACGTGCCGTCAGCGTGACCTGAGCATATGAAGCCTCAGGACCTTCTCCTTGGCGCAATTGAGCCTCGTGAGTTACGGGATCCAGTTTTATAAGACCGTTACTCATGGTGTTGATGGTACCGGCACTGCCGCTGCGTCTCATCACCGCACGAATACGTGCTTCAAGTTCGCTGAGTTCAAAAGGTTTGACCACATAATCATCGGCTCCGACATCAAGTCCTATGATCCGATCATCAAGTCCGTCGCGGGCAGTAATGATGATGACGGGAGTAGTGATCTTTCTGCTACGCCAGCTTTTTAACAAAGCGATCCCGTCTTTACCGGGCAGACCCAAATCCAAAAGGATAATGTCGTATTTGACATCATCAGGTGCATACTCGGCACTGTCTCCGTCGTTCAATACGTCGACGGCACTTCCGCGCCTTCTTAAGGCTTCGGCAGTTTCATCAGAAATTCTGACATCATCCTCTATCAAAAGAATGCGCATAGTCCCTCCTGCATGGATTTTAAGAAAGCTTAACACCTGAGCCATTAGAGAGAAATTAGGTCTTCTGTACAAAAAATACAAAAGCGGCGAATTCCAAACCTGAATAAAACCGTTTAAAATGACATTTTAAACTTTAATTTATTATTTTTTACAAGTAAATCAAATAATTATAAATATACCTGCCAGTACTAATTTTTGGATTTAAAAATGTCATCTCAAATGAGGCTTATTTATTTATTATCAGGTCCTTTAGCTTTTACAGCCTGCTATTTACTGATCCCTTATGACATATTCGGCGGAGCAAAAGCCAACGCAGCGGTAGGAACGGTATGCTGGATGTCTTTATGGTGGCTGTTAGGACCGGTTGATCTTGCAGTTACGGCATTCATTCCCATTGTTTTAAACGCCTTTTTTGAAATGATGAACATGACAACTTTACTGTCAAATTATTCATCAGAAACCATCATACTGTTATTAGGAGCATCGATTTTGACGGTATCGTGGGAGGAAACCGGACTTGACAAACGTATTGCCGCACGGCTTCTGTCCTTAGTCGGAGCAAATCTTAGAATCCAAATTATTCTATGGTTTCTGATCTCAGCTATTTTGTCAGCAGTTCTGCCCAACGCAGTGGTTTGCGCCTCAATAATTCCCATTGCCATAGCTATGCTCAAATATACAGGGATAGAAGACATTTCAAAATCTTTTAAAGCATCACTAATCCTTATAGCCATAGTCTATGCTGCAGGAGTAGGAGGGCTTGCGACCCCGCTTGGCGGAGCAATGAACCTGGTTACCGTCAACTATATTGAGAAGCTGACTGGACATGAGTTTATGTATATAGATTGGGTAATAAAGATGTTACCCATCATGCTGATCCTGCTTATCAGCAACATTCTATTTATGCTGTTGTGCTGTAAAAAGAATGAAAACTTAGGTCAAAGTCGTGAATTTTTCCTTGCCGAATATAAAAAATTCGCTCACATCTCACTAGAAGAAATGACAGTTTTAATGCTTTTCATTGCGGCAACGCTCTTATCTTTTACCAGGCAATTCTATGCACATTGGTTACCCGGTCTGAAGCCTGCTTATGTTTTCATTCTTTGTGCCATTCTCTCTTTTTTGGTGACTCACAAGGGAGGAGCACGGCTTATGCTTTGGAAAAATACCCAAAAGAAAATAGTTTGGGAACTTATATATGTTTTTGCAGGAGGACTTGCAGCGGGCGCTTTGATAAATGACACAGGCGTTGCTAAAGCCATAGGAGAGCATGTGGCATCACTTAACGCCACAGGCGGCTTCATTACCGTATTTACTATTTTACTTCTGACTATACTTATGTCAGATATCACCAGTAATACGGCGACGGCTGCAGTTGCCGTACCGATCGTGATCGCCGTGATACAAGGCATGAACCTTGATCCACTTCCTTATATTTTCATTACCTCGGTAGGCTTTAATCTTTCATATATGCTGCCAACTTCTATAAGAGCCATCCCTGTAGGATACGGTCTGTCTCCCAAGGTTCTGCTAAAGCTTGGTTTTCCTCTGACGATATTGATGTTAGGGTTGCTCAGTGCGGTTTGCTACTTTTTACTTGATTGCTGGCTTTAATTTTTATGTTTACTTCGATTGTTCAAGCTATATTTGCACACGCTAAAAAAAATCCCTCCAAGCTGTGTGTAGTCGATGATGCCAAAGCCTTAACTTATGATGAATATGTAAAAAAAGCCTTAAAGATAGGTAATTTCCTGAAATTGCTGGGTATAAAAAATGGAGATAAAATTTTAGTCGAAGCCTCGCAAAGCGTGGACTTCTTGGCCGTAAAACTTGCCTGTCACCTTATCGGCGCAATATTCGTTCCCTTTATTGCTAACTGTCCTGCACAAAAAGTCATTTCCTTTATACAGAAAATCACTCCGTCTCTTGTACTCCTAAACAGGATGGATGATGAGCGACAGGAGAGCATAACAACCTCAGCTCTTACAATAAGTTCTCTTATTGCAAAAGCTTCGTGCTCTGAATGCCTGACAAATTTTTCTTTTCCTGAAGAACACGACGTAAGTGAGATCTTATTTACCACCGGCAGTACCGGTGATGAAAAAGGCATAATGATAAGTTTTGCCAATAATGTTGCCATTGCAGAAAATGTGATCCACGGCGTTTTAATGCAAGAAGACAATATTGAATTTATCCTGTCACCTTTTAATCATTCTCACGGTTTGCGTCGTTATTATGCGAATATGTTAAAAGGAGCCACGGTTGTAATGCAAAACAGTGTAGTTTACGTAAAAAATGTTTTCGATAAGATCGATAAATATCACGTAAACTCCATGGATATGGTGCCGTCAGCTCTGACTTTATTTTTAAAACTGTCCCAAGAGCATCTTTCAAAATATCAGGACAGCATGCGTTATATTCAATTGGGGGCAGCCCCTATCCTTGAAGGTAATAAGGAAAAATTGCGCAAACTCCTGCCTAAAACAAAACTTTACAATATGTACGGATCAACAGAAAGCGGAGTTAGTTGCATTTATGAATTCAGTTCCGATACAAAAGCAAACTGCATAGGAAAACCTGCTTACAATTCAACTATTTTTGTGGTAGATGATAAACGTCAGGAAATAAAATCAAACCGCGAACAGCCTGGCTACCTTGCTTGTAAAAGTAAGGCTAACATGCTGTCATATTATGGGACAAACACTCAGTCCGTAACCGATGTATTGCAAAACGGCATAGTGTATTCAAACGATGTCGTGTATTTTGACA
>CALBLB010000295.1 GCA_937896115.1 uncultured Succinatimonas sp. | reverse complement strand
AAGAACCCAAAATTTGCTCTGCACTTTGGTTGTTATTGTTTTTTCTGACCATAGTTGTCATCCCGCATCACCTGATCTTGCCACTGTTTTTCACCGAGTAACAAATCTCAAGGCCAGACATGCTCTCCATGCCTTACATACAATTTTGCCAACGAAGGTTGTAAGTAACTAATAAACAGTGAAAATAACCCTGACGTCTTTGTTGATATTTCTCAAGCCGTCGTCTGCCACCTTCAAGCTAAGTTTCATTCGCTAAATTTCTGCAGATCACTTGCTAATTAACATTATGCCAGATCCTGTATGACGAATAAGCAAAGTCTTAAAGTTACGGCGCTTTGCTTCAACGTTCATCACCTTCATGTTGATCTTTTGCCTAAACAGACTCAAGAAAGATACTGCAACTGTATTTTCTCAACAGCATCAATCAAAGTACAATCTTTTAAAGCATGTTTTTATCTGGTATGCAGTACTAATTCTGACTTGATACACGTTTTCATGATTGAAATCGCTTTTTCCAAATCCTCATCGGCAATATTTAAAGGCGGATTGAAATAAAGAACGTCTCCAATATTGCGCAAAAGCAACCCCTCATTAAGAGCCCTACGATAGATATGAAAACCTATCCTCAAGGCAGGATCAAAGGCTTGTTTACTTTGACGGTCGGTAACTAACTCTACAGCATGAATAAGTCCTATATGACGAACCTCACCTATTTCATCAATTTCACTTGCCAAAGATGAAAACATCTTTGTAAGTTTTTTGGCCCTTTGGGCAGCATGTTCCAAAATATGATCGCGCTTTAATATTTCAATGACTTTCAAAGCACAACTGCAAGCCAACGGATTGCCTGCATAAGTATGGGAGTGAACAAAAGCCCGGTGTTGTCCGTAATCTGCGTAAAAAGCCTGATAAATTTCATCGGAAGCACATACCACTGACATCGGCATGTAACCGCCGGTAAGAGCTTTTGACAAACACATGAGATCGGGACTTATCTTTGCTTTATTGCAGGCAAACATTTCTCCGGTACGTCCAAATCCGGTTGCTATTTCGTCTGCGATGAGCAGTACACCGTATTGATCGCATAAAGAACGTAACCCAACAAGATATGCTTCAGGATAGATACGCATACCTGCAGCGCCTTGCAACAACGGTTCAACTATAACTGCGCACAACGTACTGCCGTAAGTTTCAAAGACTTTTTTAGCTTCATTCAAACAAGGGCAGTTACACTGATCACGTCCGCATCCGAAAGGACAGCGAAAACAATCCGGAGCCTTGATGTGAATATTGTCCATCATCATGGGTTTATACAATTTAGAGTACAAATCTAAACTGCCGACTGACAAAGCACCTATGGTTTCTCCGTGATAACCGCCTGAAAGACAGGCAAAGCGTATACGTTCAGGATGCCCTGATTGTGCCTGATATTGAAAGGCCATTTTCAAAGCCATTTCTACTGCCGAAGAACCGTTGTCGGCAAAATTAAAACGGCATAATCTTCTTGGAACTATTTTTGACAATTCTTCAGCCAACGAAACAGCCAAAGGATGAGTCATATCGGCAAAAATCACATGTTCAAGGGTTTTAGCCTGTTGTGCCAATGCCTCGGAAATCTCAGGATTGCAATGCCCCAACAGATTGCACCACCAGGAACTCACAATATCCAGTATGCGTTTGCCGTCTTCAGTGATCAGATAAGAGCCTTCGCCGCGTACCACTGCTACAGGCGGATAAGCTTCGTAATCTTTCATTTGTGCAGCCGGATGCCACACAAATTTAAGATCTTTTTTTACCAATTCCGAGATCGCTTCAGACTTCACCAAAATACTCCTCCATGCTCTTTTCCCGCATTTGCAACTCAGATCCTCCGTAAGGAAGCACCGCGATAACCTTGCAATGTGCTATTGCTTCGATCATTTCAAGATTGTCTCGATGCATAGAGGAATTTTCGTCATAACGATTCAAAATCACTCCGGCAACCGTCAGTCCGTGGTTACGCATATACTCAACTGTAAGAACAGTATGATTGATGGTACCTAAACCTGCATCAGCTACCACCACACAAGGCGCTTGCATAGCTTTAGCTATATCGCTATAAAAAAGTTTTTCAAAAGGTTCATAAACAACCGGACAAACTATCCCGCCTGCGCCTTCTGAAAGCACATAGTCATACTCTTCACCTAATGACTTAAAATCTCTGATGATCCTGTCCAAAGAGGCATATTTACCTTCACCTCGTGCAGCCAAGTGCGGAGATAAAGGTTTTTCATAGCGATAAGATAATAAAGTATCAGGATCCTGATTTAAACCTGCTTGTTTATATACAAATCCTGCATCGGAATCTTCAGTACTCAGAGCACCGCTCAATGCTGCTTTGTAATATGCTATCTTCAAATGCTTTTTAACAAGACATGCGGCAATGGCTGCACTCACATATGTTTTGCCTATGTCAGTACCGGTGCCGGTGACAAATAAAGCTTTCATTATTTTTCTC
>CALBLB010000294.1 GCA_937896115.1 uncultured Succinatimonas sp. | reverse complement strand
TTGGTAAATCCATCTAACCTTGATCGCCGATCCATAACTTTGATCGCCTTTTTTCTCTTTGCTAACCTTGATCGCTGATCCATAACCTCAAACATCATCCATAACCTCAAACAACTTTTTTCATTTTTCGATATTCACCACGGTATGGAAATTCTTCTGTATTAACAATTACTGCTGAACCTTTGAGTTCGGGTTTAATTGTCTAATTTAACAGGAGAAATTTATGTCGAAAGGCAAAAATTTAACTACATCGCAACTGCGAAAGATCTGTGAGGGGGCTCTGTCTAACCTCCCCGAACGTCTTGTAGCCAGAGTAAATTCCTGCTCCCCGGCTACGGTGAGTAAAGTCAAAAGACGTTTGGAAGTTGCTGACATCACTTCTGTATTACAAATTGCCAATATGTCAGATCAGGAATTGGCAGATATGTACTACGGTACCGGTCGAGCAGTTTCCACACATGCAGATACCACAGTGATTAGAGCCAATCGCAGGCTGGAAAAACAATCTGCTAAGCCGGTGTTAAAACCTGACTACAAACACTATGTCGAGTTGTATCTGGATAAAAAAATCAAAATGCAGGTGCTGTTCGGCATGTACAAGGAGCAGGCTGCCGAGGTCGAGTATAAGACCGTCTGCAGAAGTACTTTCTATGATTACATGCGTGAAAAGATCTGCGCAGCCTTGGGACCTGACGTGTATATGCCTCAGCAGCACAACTATGGAGATGAAGTCGCCATAGATTATTGCGGAGATGTATTTGGGATCACCAGTGCTGACGGAAGCGTAGTTAACTATGCCGTCTGTGTGCTGGCATGGGCTGCCAGTAATCTGGTTTATGCAGAATTTATCCCGGGACAGACCACAGCCGCAACCTGTGAAGCCATAGCACATGCTCTGCAACGCTGGCAATGCGTACCGAGGATCTTGTCCTGTGATAATGCCAAAAGCATGGTGATTAAGCACGTGCTTGGGCGTGAACCGATACTTAATTTATCGTTTTCTCACTATATGTCTCTTCTGGGGATCAGTGTCTTGGCTAATAATCCCCGCAAACCATCAGAAAAAAGCTATGTGGAGCTTTCCGTACGTTTGGTGCAGGATCGAGTGCTCAAGCGCATGCAATTAACACAGAGCGTCTTATACCTTAATCAAGCTAACGTTATGTTGATGGATCTGGTTGACCGTGAGATCAATGCTGTAGGTTTTCGTCATAACGGAACCGGTACTCCGCGTAAGGAGCTATTCGAGCAAAATGAGAAACCGGCAGCGAGAAAACTTATGGAATTCATTCCTGAGTTTGTCGAATATCTGCCATATCTGAAAGTAGATCGTACCTATGCCGTTACCATCGGTAAACACAAGTATTCAGTTCCTTGGCGTTATGCGGGAGAAGCAGTTCAGGCAGAGCTTTCGACAACAAAAGTCAAAATCTACCTTGACCATAAATTGATTGCAGAGCATCAACGCGACGACAGTCCCGGCAGCAGTATCAAAGATGAACACATGAAACCTGAGCATTTGGCAGTGCAAAAGAAGCGAAAGGAGTTTCCAAATGCTGCCTCAATTATCACCGCAGCAAGTTCAGAAAGTTCAATTTTAGGAGAGTTTTGTCAACGTTTCTTTACGCTCAACGACATGAACCGAGCTAACGGACTCATCCACATGATCCACTTGTATAAAAATGCCAAAGAGGATCGTAAGACACTGGATGAGGCGGTCAAAAGGCTTATGTATCGTACCCCGTCAGAATGGGACTCGTATACTTTTGACAAAGAGCTGTCCTCAGTACGTTCTGAAATCAAATCCGGCAGTTTAAAAATCTCAGAAACCGCCAAGCAATCTGCTGAAGATAATTCCTTGTCCAGTCTGTGTTTGCACGGTCGGGAAGAATTTGTCGGCGCTTCTGACGAAGCCTCTGTGTCCAAGAAAAATCATCAGTAATTCAAGGAAATGAATATGAACGAAACTACTTTACTGAGTTCACAACTCGACTTAATCAATACGCTTAACCAATTGGGACTGTACGGGATGGCTGACAACTTCCGCATTCAGGCTTCCAATCCTAATATCTATCAGGGGCTAAGTTTTGAGGAACGTTTGTCAGATCTGACAGGAGCTCAACAGGACTTTCTCAGAAAGAAGACACTTGAACGCATTCTCAAAAACGCCCGTCTCAAGTCTCATATGACGCTCAATGAAATCGCCAAAGCACCGTCAGAAGGACTTACACCGCAGTTACTCAAGGAATTCTCAGGGATCCGTTGGGTAGAAAACGGCATTAACGTTGCCATTACCGGTAGTTGCGGTGTAGGCAAAACTGCGTTGGCGTGTGCTATAGCACTTAATCTGGCACAGCAGGAGATCCCCGTACTGTACTGCCGTACATTCGAGTTACTGATGGAAATCGAAGCAAAGAAAGACGATTTCGGATCCAGAAAACGTCTGATGCAGAAACTTTCGCGTTTCAAAGTGATTATTTTGGATGATTTCGGATGCAATCAGAAATTCAATGACGAGCAGAAGCAGATTTTGTGGGAACTGGCTGATGATCGCTATGGGGAAAAGCCTATTGTGATGTGTGCACAGATCCGCAAAAAAGGTTTTTATGATTTGTTTCCGGCCAATGACACAGGGACTGAAAGTTTGGTAGACAGACTTTCAAATCCCTGTATAGAGATCGCCCTGTCCGGGAGATCCAGACGTGCCAATCTGTCTGAAGGTATCAATATGAACTGAAAGTAGACACAAATTGACAAAATGGCGGCGATGGAAGCAAACATCAGCCGCCATTGTTTTAATCATAGCATCGGTACAATTACAGCTCTCACAAAGCTATCGCATAACGTTTCAAGAATTCAGCAAAGATTTTATCAGAGCATCATCCAAACAACCAATTGCAACAAACTGCAGGCTCAAGACAAAGTTACTCAAAGGCTAACGCCTGGGGAAGGCTCGCTTCGCGACCTTCCCGCGGACTGGGGCCGCCAAGGCGGCCCTAAACAAAAAGAAAATAAGATCGATGTTATGGATCATCGTTTAAGGTTATGGATAAGAGTCAAATCGGATTGGTTTAGAAAAGTGTGCTTGGACGAGCGATCAAGGTTATGGATCGGTGTTTGAGGTTACGTGGATTTACCA
>CALBLB010000293.1 GCA_937896115.1 uncultured Succinatimonas sp. | reverse complement strand
ATAAGATCATTTTAACATGCAGAGGTAACGTGAATATTATTATTTAACAGTTCCTTACACAAAAATTACATGACCACATCCAAGCGATGCTTATTCCGCGTCTGTATAAGGTCATGGTTTAAGGTTTTAAAATGGCTCTTTGCGCTGTGCTAAGATCTCTTAAACTTTAACCTTTTTTAAATATGAACTGATCCTTATTTTTTTGGAATAGGGTCGAAAAAATTATGTCGGATAACAAAAAAATGATCCAACAGCGTTTGAATTCGCTGTTGTCTCTGATGACGCGTGAACAATGCGACGCCGTACTGATCGCTCATGACGACGAATATCTTTCGGAAGAACTTTCCGATGATTGTCAACGCATACGCTATCTCACTGGCTTTACCGGTAGTGCGGGAATATGTGCTTGTGTCCGTCCTGATATATTTAAAATCTGGCAGAATGATTGCAACCTTACAGGGAAAAACCTTGATACATTACATTTGCAACACTGTGCTGCAGTTTTTGTCGATGGTCGTTATACCGTACAGGCCAAAAAGCAACTTAGTCCTGAACTATTCGATTCTTTTGTAATTACAGAATTAACGCCTGCAAAATGGTTGTGTGCCGTATTACCACGCGGCTCCAAGCTCGGGGCAGATTTAAGTTGCCTAAGTTATCGCTTTTACGAACAATTAAAAAAAGATTTATCTCATAATGATATTTCTATAATCGACTTAAAAAACAATCCGGTAGATGAAATTTGGAGAGATAGACCGGCACCGCTTCATACCGAAGTTGAAATTTTCCCTGATGAATATAACGGATGTCCTAGTCCGCAAAAAAGACATAATCTGTCAGAAACATTGCATGAATTGGAACAAGATGCCACTGTCTTATGTGATCCAGAAAGCATCTGTTGGTTGCTTAACATCCGCGGCCGTGATCGTCACTGCCTTCCGGTGGTGAACTGCCGCATGGTTGCCTACGCTAACGGAACCCTTGAATGGTATATATCCGACGATCATTTAAACGATGACACTCAAAAAAAACTTGAAGCACATATAGGTCATATCGATATATTTCCCGAAAAACGTTTTGATGAAGTACTGGAACGACTGGGTAATTCGTCAGCAGCCGTATATGTCGACCCTGAAACCGTCAATGCCCACATCCTCACCATGCTTTATAACGGCGGTGCCAAGGTCACTTTAGGGATGGGTCTTTGTCAGCTACCCAAAGCTAAGAAAAATCATGTGGAAATCGCAGGAGAATATAAAGCTCACATAAAAGACGGAATTGCCATGTGCCGTTTTCTTGCTTGGCTTGACGATTTAACCTCTATAGATAAAATCGGCTTCGACCCAGAAGAATTCAAACGGCGTACAGCCGGTACCGACGAAAAAATCATTGCCGATCGGGCTCTTTCTTTTCGTAAAGTGGAAAGTGACTTCATCGAACCTTCTTTTGATACCATTTCCGCAATCGGTACTAACGCTGCCATGGTGCATTACAACTACGCCGAATCTGACTGCGTCAAATCTTTAGGTGATGGGCCTTTATATATGATTGATTCCGGGGCTCATTATCTGGACGGAACTACAGACATTACAAGAACCGTACTTGTAGGTCCTGGGTTAACTGACGAAATGCGCCGCATGTACACACTTGTTTTAAAAGCACATATTGCGCTTTCTTCGGCTATATTTCCCTACGGAACATCAGGATTACAACTTGACGCTTTGGCACGACAGCCCTTGTGGGAACACGGTTGCGACTTTGCCCATGGCACAGGACATGGCGTAGGTCATTTACTCGCAGTTCACGAAGGGCCGCAAGCCATATCATCTCATCGAAGCCTTGTTCCGTTGGAACCCGGCATGATAGTGTCGGATGAACCGGGTTTTTACCAAGAAGGAGCTTTCGGTATACGTATAGAGAACCTTCTTGTAGTCCAAAAATGCCAACGTCCAGGACTTACTCATATGCTATGTTTTTGTCCTTTGACCTTAGTTCCTATCGACACCCGTTGTCTTGACGTCAGCTTGCTTACACGAAAAGAACAAGACTGGCTGAATGATTATCATCAGAACGTACGCAGTGTAATTACCAATGCCGCATCCACACTCACAGACAACGAAATTGCTTGGCTTACGAAAGCAACTCAACCCATATAGGAGATATCCTTCATGTTTTTTCACAGCAACATCGCAGGGCAGCTTTATTGTCAAACCAGGCTGCAACAGCTTTCCTATATTGCAGTAGATGCAGAAAACTATTCAGTACTTGAAACTCCGTCACTTTTTCACAAACGGATGCTACAACTAATAGCTACTGCCAAACGCAGGATAATGATGACTGTATTGTATCTGCAGGATGATGACTGCGGTCGTGAGATTTTAAATGCATTGTATGAAGCCAAAAGTCGTAATCCGCATCTTTATGTAAAAATTTATGTAGATTTTCATCGAGCTCAACGAGGGTTAATCGGAAAAGAACCTTCTTTAGGCAACAGCGAACTTTATTACAAAGCAGCAGAACATAGTGATAATCCGCCCTCAATATACGGAGTACCTGTAAAGAGACGCGAACTCTTCGGAGTTATGCACTTAAAAGGATGCGTATTCGACGATACCGTTCTTTATTCAGGAGCTTCAATAAACGACGTCTATTTGGATTTTCACGGACGTTATCGTTTGGATCGTTATCACGAAATCTGTTCAGAAGAACTTGCCGATTCCATGTGTAATTTCGTGAATGAGGCATTTCACACAAACTATGCTGTACAGGATTTTTCCCAAGGCCCTGTCAAAAATGCAAAACAGATACGTGATGACATCAGAACCCTGACAAGACATTTGACTCAAACTCAATACCGTTTCAAAGGAGATCATCTGCACAAAAATCAAATAGGAATATGTCCGCTTGCAGGTTTGGGAAAACGCCGCAACGCATTGAACAGAGCTATTTTATGGATGATCGGTGCGGCCAAAAGTCATCTTTTTATCTGTACCCCTTACTTTAATCCGCCAAAACAAGTACAACTTCAATTAGAAGCAGCACTGCATAGCGGAGTAAAAATAACATTATTAGTCGGAGATAAAACAGCCAACGATTTTTTCATCAAACCAGAAGAAAAATTCTCTACAGTAGGGGTTGTTCCGTATATATACGAGCAAAATCTAAGATCGTTTATGCAGAAACATCAAAAAAACATAGACGAAGGTCAACTTGAAATCCTGTTATGGAAAAACGGAGACAATACTTTTCATGTTAAGGGGATGTTTGCCGATCAATGTTATGCTCTCGTCACCGGAAATAATTTAAATCCTCGTGCTTGGGGACTGGATCTTGAAAACGGTCTGGTAATTTTCGATCCTGCACACCTGTTACAAGAAAAATTCATACACGAACAACTGTATTTATTAAAACACACTACAAAACTTTCATCAGTTTCCGAATTAGAGTCTCCTGAACATTATCCTGAAGAAGTTCAAAAAATACTCTCCAGAGTAAAAATGTTTAAAGCTTCCGTGATCATCAGACATCTGCTTTAAGGCTTTCTCTCTCATGGCGGACAATAACGATTATTACATCAACAGTGCTGCAACCTCATTAAAAGGTGTAGGAAAAAAATATGCCGATATTCTGCAAAACCAAGGAATATTGAATCTTTTTGACCTGTTGATCGATCTGCCTTTCCGTTACCTAGACGAAACCTTTATTACCTCAGCACGAGATGCAATACCTGACGGACGTTTCGTGCTCATGCATCTTAAAGTACGCAACAGCAAAACCTTTCAAGGCGGAAGAACAAGATTGTTCAAGGTAATCCTTGACGATGAAAGCGGCACCGTAGCGGCAATGTTTTTCAACGCATACCCTATATTTACTAATAACTTCAAATCAGGTTCTTCATTGCTTGCTTTTGGTTCTATCAAACGTGATCACTCAGGGATCAAATGCTTGCAACATCCGAGAGTTGAATTTTTACACGGACAAGATTTACCAAAATTAAAAGAACACCTAACTCCCGTGTATCACTTATCAGGGGGCATGCCTCAAAAGATCATTGCGAAATTTATTGAAAGCGTACTCTGCAAATTGCCGTCTATCCCACTGCCGGAATTGCTTCCCAAAGAATTCAATCCGTATGGTATGGATTTGGGAACCGCTATTACCTCAGTTCATCATCCGCTAAGCCGTAAAGATCACAGATTACCAATTCCTGAGGAACTTACCTGCTTTAAACGAATTGCGTTTGAAGAACTTACTGCATACCAACTTTCAATGCTGAACTTAAGACGTCTGAACTTAAGTCGAGAAAGCCTTCGTATTCCCTTCTCACCCAAACTTCACGATCTGCTGTTAAAAAACCTGAAATTCAAACTTACCAATGCCCAACAAAAAGCTTTTCAAGAGATTTGCGCAGATCTGCAACGACATACTCCAATGTTGCGTCTCTTACACGGAGATGTAGGATCAGGCAAAACATTGGTGGCATTGATGGCTTGTTTACAAGTTGCTGCAGCCGGTTTTCAAAGTGTTCTGCTTGCTCCAACGGAATTGCTAGCTGAACAGCATTACCGAAAATTCTCAGAATTACTCCAGCCCATAGGCATAAAATGCGCCTTGCTTACTTCATCTATAAAAAATGCTGTAAGAACAAAACTTTTATATGATATAAGTCGGGGAGATATAAAAATAATAATCGGAACCCACAGCGTGTTCCAAAAAGATGTTACCTATCATAATCTGGCGCTTTCCGTGATCGACGAACAACACCGCTTTGGTATTGGACAGCGTATTGCCATGCTTGCAAAAGCTCCCGAAGGAAAAACCATGCATCAGCTAGTAATGACTGCCACTCCGATACCGAGAACTCAGCAGTTGGCTTTGTACGCAGATCTCGATGTTTCTATGCTTGATGAATTACCCTCAGGAAGGACCCCTATTGTCACCGCAGTAATTTCCGCAGATCGTCGTTGCGAAGTAATTTCAAGATTACAAAAAGCCTGCTCTCAGGGCATACAAGCCTATTGGGTGTGCCCTCGCATAGAAATGTCGGAAAACGAAGAAAACGATGGCATAGCTTCAGTACTGAAAGTACATAAAGAACTGTGTCAAGCTATGCCTAAATACAAAATAGCTTTAGTACACGGTCAAATGAGTACTGCGGAAAAGAATGCTGCAATGCAAGAATTCTCAAGAGGAGAGGCTTCTGTGTTGGTGGCTACTACCATTATTGAAGTTGGAGTAGATGTTCCCAACGCATCCATCATAGTTATAGAAAATGCCGATCGCTTGGGACTTGCCCAACTACACCAGTTACGAGGACGCGTCGGTCGAGGTTCTAAATCATCATACTGCCTGTTACTGTATGGCAACTCTTTAGGCGAATGTAGTGAAATAGCGATGCAAAGGCTTAAGATCATGCGAAGTACTACCGACGGATTTGCCATTGCCGCTGCGGATCTCTCCTTACGCGGACCAGGAGAAATTTTCGGAGAAAAACAAACTGGGTTCAGCATATTCAGGATAGCTGACAGCGTTCGTGATGCTGAACTCATACCAAAAGCACATAAAGCAGCAGAGCAAATCATAAATAATAATGAAACAACTTCTGCATTGATAAATCGTTGGTTTTCCGTAACTCGTCAAGAAAAAATTTCGTAAAAGCTAAAAAGAGGCTTCTTCATGGCTTTAAGACGCAATATACGTAAAAAACGCCAAAGTAACAGTTTTTTGCAAAAGTTATTGAAGTGGCTATTTGTACCGACAGGAGCTCTAGCCTTAGCCGTATTCGGATTTATACTTTATTTCAACGGGCAACATGTAAAAGTTCCTTTGATAAAACTTTTATCAGAACGCTCAGGCATTTCCTTCCAAGCGGCTTCAGTGGAATTTTCTCCTATTTATCCTGACACCGTAAAACTGCACGATGTGAGTTTTGCTTCAAGTCATATAGGAGAGCTTTATCTTGAATACGATTTAAAATCACTTTTATCTGGGAAAGAACTTCAAATTAAAGACTTATATCTACGTGATGCAGTCCTTTCTCCATTGGATTTAGAACTTTTAAGAAAGAAAAATTTAGGTTTTGACAAGATAACCATTGCATCGTTGCGGGCAAAACATGTTCCTCTTGAATTACCTTCTCTAAGTGCAAAAGATGCATCCTTTGATCTGTATGAAGTAAGTGTGGGACCAAAGCTTAATTTAAGCATACAATCAGGCTCCGGATCATTAACTGACGGGCTTTGTGACGGTATTTCATATCAAACTCTCTCAGGATCTTTTTCATCAGATGACAAAGGAATTTATATTTCAAATTTAAAAGTCAACGCCTTAGGCGGCTATATTTCAGGTTCGCTTACTTTTCAAAAAAATAATTCCAAACTAGATTTTGATACCATTCAACTAGATCGGGTAGTACTAAAAGATCCTTTACGTTTAATCTCAAAATACAGTCTTAGTGCCAAATCAGCAGAACTCAATGATGTGACTGCAATTATGCCTGCCAATGATCTGTCGATGTCTGGAATTAACGGTCGCATAATCGATATGCAATACAACCGAGGCAATGTAAACGGTAACTTCAAAGGTGATATTTCTGAAATCACCAAAAGCGCCATGCAACTCACCCTAGAAGACAACAAAGCTGAAATTGACTTTGAAAATAATTCAATAGAAGCAAAATTAAGCGGGAATGTTTTTGAAGGGTCATATGAGTTAGATGCATCTTTCTCAACAGTTGATGCCGGTGACACCGTAAGGACGCTGAAACTTGATTCCCCTCATATAGAGCTCACCAGAGAACTTGTTGACGGCTTTTTAAAAGATACAGAAGGACGACGCATTGCTTTAGGATCAATGACGGTTGAAAATGCCCGTTTTTTATCTCATATCGACTATTTACCGTTATCAGCAGCTTCTGTTTCCGGAAACTTATCCGGATTTTCTTGGTCACTTGCCGACGGTATAACTCCGGCACCTGCCGGAATGGTTACTGTAACAACAACAGATCTTACTTACTCGGATCTTCGCATCAATTCGATGTCTTGCATTGCTAATCTAACCGATTCGGTATTCATGCTATCTGTTCCCAAACTGCAAATGAAAAATTCACTTGCCGGCATGACCTTATCTTTATCCCGCAACGGCGGTCGAAGCTTTTTTATGGCTCAAGCGCACGATTTTGACCTTTCAGCACTAAATTCAAGTCTTATTCCCCATCTTCTAAGCGGAAAAGTCAATTTGGATGCGGATCTTAAAAGCACAGGAACAGGAGAAGAACTGTTAACTAACCTTACAGGATCTGTCAAATTTTCAAGTGACAATTTGCTTATTTCTTCATTTGGGTTAGACCTAATTAATGGTGGAAAAAAAGAAGATTTTGTTTTGGATAAAACTCGTCTGTTAACTGCTTTAGCCGACAGTGACTGCGGTATGCATCAAGTTAAGGTCCAAGCTTTATTCGATAATAAGCAGTTACGCTATTCAGCCAGTGCTGCTTTATCAACGTCTGATTTAAACTTAAACGGTCAAGCATCATTACCGAATTTAAATAATCAAGGCAAAGCCTTTTTCGTAAGTATTCCCAAAGACAGCATTACGGTAACAGACATAAGCGGCACACTAACAGATCCTGTATTCAACATTAAGGCACTGCAACGAGGGATTATGCGTCCTGGTTTGTTTGTAAAAACGCTTAGCAAGGAAGAAGAAGAAGCTTATAAAAAGAAACAAGACGCTATAGAGACCGAACAACAGCGTGATCGCAACAAAATACTCAATGCCGTACAAGTATTAAAAGATCAAATAGCAATACTAGAACAAGACACACAAAAACAACAAGACAACGAGGATAAAACTCTAGAACAATCAAAATGAATTGTGCGTAAACATAAACACACGCTTTTGGTTTTGCTAATCAAAAAAGAAGATCTCTACATTGCTTTTGGTGAGATCTTCTTCTATTTTTCTTTTACGTACTGCCGGCAAAATCTACCGTACTTAATAATAACTAATTCTGTTTTATATTCAGTCTATTAGTAACGCCAGCTTTTTTACTTTCCTCAGATGAATTCTGTTTTGTAGTTTTCTGCTTTAATGACGGAGGAGTTCTTGATACACGAATACGTATAGCCGCCTTATGCCTGACTTTAATCGCACTGTCAGATCCTAAAGTAGTTCCTGTCATATTAGCTAAATAAACCATAAACGGAGGAATACCTTCCCAGTTTCCAGATCGAACAATTCCCAAAGTTGCCGTAAATTCAGCCCCTACAAGTACAATCCACCAATTGATATAAATCCATAACATCAAAACGGGAATAGCGGCCAGAGCTCCGTATGCCATCTGATATCCTGAAAAATTCAATACAAAAACACTGAATATTTTTTTTGAAATTTCAAGAAAAATAGTAACAAAAGCAGCTCCAAGCAAGGCATCTTGAAATTTAACCGTAGCAGCCGGAACTACCATAAAAGCCGCTGTAACTACAATGATTTCGATTAACACGGGGAACACAAAATAAGCTATTACCATGGGGATACCAACTACCCCGCCAGATAATGCTGCATAAGCAAATACCTTCGTGGTGATCCATACAATCAAACCTACTGATAAAGGTCCCAGAGTCAGCAAAGTCCAATAAATAGCTACGGTAGAACCTAATTTACGACGGCCTCCGTGCCAAATTCGATTAAAGGAAAAATCAATCGATCGGACCAACAATAATGCAATTACAAAAAAAGCTACAGATCCGGTAACCGTAAGTTTAGCTGCATGTTCAATCAGCATCCCCAAATGAGTACTTATCGTCTCATTAAATACCGGCATAAAATTTTGTGACGCAAATTGTTTAAGAGCTTCTTTTACCCCCATAAAAGACGGGAACAAAGCAAATACAGAAAGGATTGCCGTAGCCGCAGGAACCAATGCCAAAATAGAGGTAAATGCTAATGCCGATGCTTCAAGCCCCAAACTGTCCCTTTTGATACGCTTGAAAAAAAACCTTAAAAGTTCTCTCACAAAACCCCCATCACAATAAATAAACTGCAGCAATGGTTATTTTAACAAAGGCGCCGAAAGATTGCGGCTCCTCCGTTATCCATACAGACCATGAAATTAAATTATTTACCCGAACTTCTGTGCATTTTGACAGACAAAATAATGCGTCATCTACCAAATTTTCGGCTAAAATACTGTGATTTTAACGACAAGGCACAATAAACGGTATTTAACCGCGTGACCTCAACCTTTTTTTCTGCCGACGCCTGACTTTCTTTTAAATAAAATTCTTGCAGTCATGCGTTCTTTGGCAGGCAGATTTGCGCTTCCTAAAAAAGAACCGTTATTTCTGATCCAACCACAGGGTAATCAAGATGGATGTTAATAAGATCCGCAACATCGCCATCATCGCGCATGTTGACCACGGCAAAACTACATTGGTAGACAGCCTTCTGCGTCAATCCGGCACTTTGGACCGCAACGAACTCGGTCAAACCCGAGTCATGGATTCCAATGACATTGAAAAAGAACGCGGCATCACCATTCTTTCAAAGAATACTGCTATTGACTGGCACGGATATCGAATCAATATCGTCGATACCCCGGGTCACGCTGATTTTGGCGGCGAAGTTGAACGTGTTATGTCCATGGTAGATTCAGTACTGCTACTAGTTGACGCCGTCGACGGTCCTATGCCGCAGACTCGATTTGTAACTCAAAAAGCTTTTGCACAAGGATTACGTCCCATTGTAGTCATTAATAAATGTGATCGCGAGGGAGCCAGACCGAGTTGGGTCATAGATCAGGTATTTGATCTTTTTGATAATCTTGGAGCTACTGACGAACAATTAGATTTCCCTGTTGTTTATGCATCGGCTTTTCAAGGATGGGCCAGCTTGGATGAAGATCATCCCGGTACCGACATGGAACCTCTTTTCCAAACTATTGTTGATCGTGTTTCTCCTCCTGATTCAGATCTCAACGGTCCTTTCCAAATGCAAATTTCCTCTTTGGATTTCACCTCATACGTAGGCGTAATAGGTGTAGGACGCGTTAAAAGAGGTAAAGCTTGCGCTAATCAAACCGTTACTATCATTGATCGAGACGGCAACACCCGCCAAGGTAAAATCGGTCAGGTAATGGACTATTTGGGATTACACAGAAAAGTTGCTGAAACCGCTGAAGCTGGTGATATTGTGGCTGTCACTGGTCTCGGAGAATTAAAAATCTCTGATACCATCTGCGATCCCTCCGCAGTAGAAGCTTTGCCAGCCTTAACGGTTGACGAACCTACCGTCACGATGAATTTCTGTGTTAATACTTCACCTTTCGCTGGCCGTGAAGGTAAATTCATCACCTCTCGTAATTTGGAAGAGCGCCTGCAAGAGGAATTAGTCCATAACGTAGCATTGCGTGTAGAGAAAACAGAAGAAGCAGATCGTTTCAGAGTATCAGGACGCGGTGAATTACATCTATCCGTACTCATTGAAGAAATGCGTCGCGAAGGTTACGAATTGGCAGTATCACGTCCAGAAGTTATCCTTAAAAAAGAAAACGGAAAGACCCTTGAACCGTATGAAGTTCTGACATTGGATCTGCATGAAGACAACCAAGGTCCGGTTATGGAGGAATTGGGACGTCGTAAAGGTGATCTTAAGAATATGGTTCCTGACGGAAAAGGACGAGTACGTCTTGATTACCGTATACCGTCCCGCGGTCTTATAGGATTCCAAACCCTGTACATGACCCTGACCTCCGGTAGCGGTCTTATGTATCATTCGTTTGACAGCTATGACACCTATGTCGGCGGAACCATAGGTTCAAGACAAAACGGTGTGATGATTTCCAACGACACTGGAAAAACAGTTCCTTATGCTCTGTGGTTCTTGCAGGAGCGTGGTCGTTTATTCGTAGGTCCTGGCGAAGAAGTCTACGAAGGTGAAATTATTGGACAGCATGTACGCGACAATGATTTGACCGTGAACCCGTTAAAGACAAAAAAACTTACCAATGTGCGTGCTGCAGGATCTGATGACAACATTATTCTTACCCCTCCGGTAAGAATGTCTCTCGAACAATGTCTTGAATATATCGATGAAGACGAATTGGTCGAAGTAACCCCCGTCAGCTTACGTCTGCGTAAAAAGAACCTGTCAGAAATGGATCGTATTCGTGCTTTCCGTGCAGCCGGTGGAAAGAAAAATAACGAATAACTTAGCACTAATTTAGTCTGTTAATTTATAAGCTCGAATATCTAATATATTCGAGCTTTTTTGTTATATAACAATATATTAATTAAATTTAACCATAAAAAAGCAGGCAATAAAATTAATTTTTTGTGCACTAAAATTGTGCTCAAATACTATTTTTATGTTAAAGTCATTTGTATAAATTTGATATTGCACATTTTTAGATCGGATTTATTTATGCAAGTTGATGCTGAATCTATTTTGGAAGGGTTATACACCGCGGTATTGGTGACTGACCCAATGTTGCGCGTCATCTATGCCAATCCAGGAGCAGAACAGCTTTTAAGCATGTCTCGTTCAAAGATTGAAACGCTTAAATTTAGTGATATCGTGGACAAAACAGAAAAGGCTTTCATGTCTAATCTGCCAATCCCCATTAAATCCAATTTTCCTGGATTTTCAGCTGCCAATATCCTGCTGTCTCCAGAACCAGGAGTATCAATTGTAGTGAATATTAACGTGAGTTCCTACAACTCACGTCGTCATGGTCTAATCATTGAATTACGTTCTTTAGTACATCAACAACGTCTTGTCGATGCTGTGCAATTACAAACCCAACACATGGCCGCCAGAGACTTAGTACGCAATTTGGCTCACGAAATAAAAAATCCTCTAGGCGGAATACGCGGAGCCGCACAATTGTTGGAAATGACCTACAGCAATCAAAAAGGTCTAAAAGAATATACCCAAGTGATCATAGAGCAGTCTGACAGGCTAAAAAATCTCGTTAACAACCTTTTAGGACCGCAACATCCTAATCCTCTCATTTGGGCCAATATTCACTTTATCATCGAAAAAGTCCTATCACTTCAATCCATGCAAACACAATCACAAAAAGTCAGGATTGAAAAAAACTACGACCCGTCACTGCCGGAACTAAAGCTTGACGTCGATGCAATGCAACAAGTGCTGATAAACATAATAAAAAATGCAGAAGATGCAATGAATGATGCCCATACATCGCACCCTTGTATCAAGATCAAAACTCGCGCAGAGTCAGGCGTTATCATCCGTGATCGCAAATACCCAACAGTAGTGGCCATATCTATATCCAACAACGGCCCGCAGATCCCAGAAGAAATGCGCCAAACAATTTTTTACCCAATGGTAACCACCAAAAGCAGTGGCAATGGCTTAGGACTCTCCATCGCTCAAAGTATTATGGAACGTCACGGTGGCTCGCTTGAATGTATTAGCGATGAAACCGAGACAACCTTTAAATTGATCCTGCCCCTTCCCAAAAGCGGAAAATTCAGCGAGGTATAAAATCTATGAATCCCATGATCTGGATCATCGATGACGATGCCAGCATACGTTTTGTTTTTGACAAAGCTCTAGACGTCAACAGCATACAACATCGCCTCTTTGAAAACGGTGAAGCTGCTTTAAGTGCACTTCAGCACGAAATTCCTGATGTGATCGTATCTGACATAAGGATGCCTGGTATTAGTGGTTTAGCTTTGATTAAAGCCGTACATGAAGTAGATGAAAATATTCCTTTCATTATCATGACTGCCCACAGTGACTTGGCTGCCGCTATTGACTCATACGAGCAGGGATCGTTTGAATATCTGCCTAAACCTTTTGATATTGAGTCTGCAATTGCAGTAATACGACGTGCTGCAATGCATCGCTATAACACCCTGAAATTAAAAGAAGAAAAAGCCAACCCTCAATTACAACCTAAGCCAAAAGATCAAGACGACAACGATGAGATCATCGGCAAATCCCCTGTAATGCAAGAAGTATTCAAATTTATAGGACGAGTTTCGAAGACTGAATTGCCTGTGTTGGTGCACGGGGAAGTAGGTACAGGGCGAGGGCTTGTAGCCATGGCTTTGCACAATCACGGACAAAGGCGTTCTAAACCATTCATAAGCGTCAATATGTCATCAATGCCAAAAGAAATGGTGCAAAGCGAAATTTTTGGTGACTGCGGACAAAACCAATCATCCTGTGCCTTGAGCCGAGCAGAAGGAGGAACTCTATTCGTCAATGAAATATGTGACATGCCCTTAGATGCTCAAACTAGAATGCTCAAATTGCTTCAAGATGGAGAATACGTTCCTCTTGGTTCTGACAAAAGCATACGCGCTGATATACGACTTATCGCTACTTCATCAAAAGATCTAGAAAGTATGGTAGCAGACGGATCCTTCATTGCAGATCTTTTTTACAGGCTTAATGTAATCAACATAAATATGCCGGCATTGCGGGAACGCAACAACGATATTCCCATGTTGGCAAAACACTTTTTGGCTCAAGCGGCCCAAGACGCCCACACTGAGCCCAAAAAACTAACCTCAGAAGTTTTGGTTTTTCTTTGTCGTCAACAATGGCCGGGAAATGTTACGCAACTTAAAAATCTTTGCAAATACCTAACCATCATGGTGACAGGCCGTGATATTCAATTAGTAGATTTACCGACTGAATTTCTACACGCCAAACCTCAAATTCAAAAGACAGCAACATCCATTACCGGAACAACAACGGAAAAAGTTTCATGGCAGGAACAATTACGTAACTGGGTGGACGGCAGACTCAAGGCTGGTGAACGGGATATCCTTTCAGAAGCAGTTCCAGAATTTGAAAGAATTATGCTTGAAGCTACCCTTAGTTTTACCGGTAATCACAAACAAGAATCTGCAAAATTGCTAGGTTGGGGTCGTAATACTTTGACAAGAAAGATAAAAGAACTAGGGATTAAATAAGTTGACGTACTCTTGAGTATGACCGACATCATGTAAAGTTAGCTGACTGAACATGGTGTAATAAATACAATTGATATATGCCCCTCCATAAAAATGGAGGAGCACTTGCCAAGCTTAAGTGAATCTACCTTTTAACAATCATTACGGATTCACCAAGAAGGCTTGGAAGCAATCTACCCAGTATTTATTCTTAATAAGATGTATTATATCCTTTGAGAAAACAGGATTGTATCTTTTTCCCAGAGCAAAACTTGGGTGAAATTACTACACCTGTTGTATCAAGTAAGAGCCACCAAATATAAATATTTAAGAACCAAAGGTGATGTTAAACTGACTCTTCTCCATCCCTTTTTTCGTTACTTAAAAAAGGAAATCTAATCAAATAGCTATAAGGATTTTGATAAATGTCTGATCAGCATTTAAAAATCGTTAATTACTCCGATCTACTGTTAAAACTTTGCGACAGTGTTACCGGAGTTTTGACCTCAGCAACAGGCGACAACATTAGTTACGCCCCGATGATTCAAACCATTACAAAAACCACTCTTACGCCTGACATAGGCACTTTCGCAATGTTTACAGGATCTTTTTCCGGAATGGCGGTTATTAATTTTCCAAAAGAAACTGCTATGGAAATCTATAAAAGTTATATGACTATGGTCGGGATCCCGGAAAAAGAACAAGCTCACAATTACACATCAGAGGAAGTCTCCAATGCACTTGGGGAATTGATGAATCAAATTCTTGGTAATTACGTTACTACAGTAAGTCGTGAATTACATACTAAAATTACTCAATCGCAACCAAAAATGTTAGCCTTACCAAAAGAGTTGCAAATCAACATCAGTGTAAATCTCGATACTCCAAAATTTAGCAAGGTAACTTTCTTCACTGAAAGAGGTAACGTATTTTTCATGGAATTAGCCATGGACAATGTAGAATTTTGCAAACTTCGTGACATAGAAGAACATAAAGAAGAAAGTCCCGATGATATCCTTAAGCAATTCAATTTGTAGACTCGTATCAGAACATTTGAGAAATAACTACTAAATCGGTATTGGTCGGATATATTTGTGCAAATCATATAGGTACTTTTACTGAATTTACAAAAAAAAATATTAAAAATCAGGACTTACTTACCTACCCTGCAGAGTGAGTAGCATTAGGCTGTCATTTTATGAAAAATTTGCCTATGTAGATTTATATTTGAACAAGGCAATATATTATTCAAACAAAACGATTAAACAGGAAAACACATGAGTGCAGAAAAAAAGTCCAAGGTATTTTCCTTTCGCAATACAAAATTTGTTACCAGTTCACCTGATATTACCAGACTCCCTAATAACACGGGCGCAGAAATTGCGTTTATCGGCAGATCAAATTCTGGTAAATCATCATCGCTTAATGCCATTTGCGATCAAAAAAACTTAGCCAAAACCTCCAGAACTCCCGGAAGAACTCAACTTATTAATCTTTTTAAAATAACAGACAATCGACATTTAGTAGATTTGCCAGGCTATGGTTATGCTGCAGTTCCAGAACAAATGAAAAGGCAATGGCAACATAATATGACCAACTATCTAAGACAGCGGCGTGAACTTACCGGTTTAGTTCTAACCATGGATATACGTACACCATTAAAGGATCATGACCGTCTTATCATTGATTGGACCATTGCCGCTCAAATTCCTTTACTTATTTTGCTTACAAAATGTGACAAACTTGGGGTTAATGCAAGAAAAGAGGCTGTAGGAGAGGTACGTAGTCTTTTAAGCGAATTTGCAGGCACTTTTACCATTATTGCATTTTCTTCTCTAAAAAAAATCGGCGTCGACGAAGCAAGACAAATTCTTACGTCATGGTTCGATGCCTATGAAATGGATCCAACAACAAACATTGACAATACAGATCAGATCACACAAGAATGAGCACAAAATGAAAAAACACGGCACTCTTTTTATTGTTTCAGCTCCTAGTGGTGCAGGAAAATCATCACTAATAAACGCTCTTTTACACAGATTTAACCTCGATGATTCCCTACGTTTGAGCATTTCTCATACTACTCGTGCCCCCAGACCTGGAGAAGAAAATCACATTAGCTATCACTTCGTCTCAGAAGAAGAATTTAAGTCTTTAATATCACGTGGTGCTTTTTACGAATATGCAAAAGTATTCGATCATTACTACGGGACTTCTCGCGAAATTGTCGAACAATGGTTGTCAGAAGGAAAAGATGTTCTCTTTGATATAGACTGGCAAGGTGCACGACAAATAAGAAAACAAACTCCTGATGCACGCAGTATTTTTATAGTTCCTCCTTCTATTGACGAATTAAGAAGACGTCTGGAAGCTCGAGGACAAGATTCCCAAGATGTAATTGATTCTCGCATGAAAAAAGCCATCTCTGAACTGTCCCACTTCTCAGAGTATGATCATGTAATCATTAACGATGATTTTGACGAAAGCTTGTTAACATTAAGATCAATTATTCTCTCTTCACGTTCAGAAACATCGCTTCAAATAGAGCAGTTACATGAATTATTCCCGCAGTTGTCTGGTCATGATCATGTATAATTAAAAGATCATTATTCAAATTTATATTTCTTTTTTTCAGAGGATTCTCAACATGGCAAGAGTTACGGTTGAAGACGCAGTAGCAAAAGTAGGTAACCGCTTCGATTTGGTTCTACTCGCTGCCCGTCGTGCCCGTCAGATATCCATGGGTAGCAAAGCTTTGGTCGAAGAAAAAAATGACAAGACCACCGTGATTGCACTTCGTGAAATCGAAGAAGGGCTCATCACCGAAGAATTTTTGGACAAACAGGATCGCAAAGAACATCTACGTGATGCTTCAGCACATCCTGCCGATAATGAATTTGCACCTATTGACGGTGCCGAAATGTTTGCCTAAATTAGTCTAAGGAAGAGCATATGGGAGAACCGCTTAATACCACTGCAAATACTGCAATTAAGCCATCAGAAGCACCTTCTGAAGAAGTTTTACATTCTCCCAACTTGCATTATTACGTCCATCTTCGTGAATGCGTATGCTCGTACCTTGATCCAGAAGGTGTAATTGCTGTTGATAAAGCTTTTGTAGTAGCAGACAAAGCTCATTCACAACAGCGCAGAGCTTCGGGTGAGCCTTACATCATTCATCCTATAGCTGTAGCCACCCTCACCGCAAAAATGCATCTTGACGCAGAGTCTGTACAGGCCGCGCTGTTACATGACGTAGTTGAAGATACAGATATTTCTGATCATTTTCTTGAAGAACACTTCGGAACAGCCGTAAAGAATTTGGTCGAAGGTGTCACAAAACTGGACAAGCTTAAATTCAGTAATTACCGCGACGCACAAACAGAAAATTATCGAAAGATGATCTTGGCTATGACCCAAGATATACGTGTGATCCTAATTAAATTAGCCGATCGCACCCACAATATGCGCACCTTGGGTGCTTTACGTGCAGACAAGCGTAAACGCATCGCCAAAGAAACTTTAGATATTTTCTCTCCAATAGCTAATCGTTTAGGTATTTCAGAGCTTAAATCTGAACTAGAAGAATTAGGATTAGCGGCACTGTATCCCATGCGTTACCGTGTACTAAAAGCAGCTGTTACCAAGGCTAGGAATAATCGCCGCGAAATCATCAGCGGTATTATGGATGCTATACGGATAAAACTACAGGATGCAGGAATTCAAGCCAGAGTACGCGGACGCGAAAAACATATTTTCAGTATCTATACAAAAATGGTTCGAAAAGAGCTCCAATTCAACGAAATCATGGACGTATATGCTTTCAGGATCATTTTGAACGATGTGGATACGTGCTATCGTGTATTGGGTCAAATGCACAATCTGTTTAAACCGCGTCCGAACGGATTTAAAGATTATATAGCCATACCAAAGATCAACGGATACCAGTCATTACATACATCGCTTATAGGGCCGCATGGTGTTCCTATAGAAATTCAGATCCGTACTGAATTCATGGACCAAATTGCAGCACGCGGAGTAGCTGCACACTGGGCTTACAAAGAATCTGGCTCAGAACCTGTATCTACTACTTCACAACGAAATGCCCAACGATGGCTTAAGAATCTTGCAAACCTTCAAAAAAGTGCGGCTACATCAACCGAATTCATCGAAGACGTCAAAACTGATCTTTTTTCAGATGCCATTTACATATTTACACCAGAAGGTAAGATTTATAATCTTCCAAAGGGCGCTACACCTGTAGATTTTGCTTACGCTGTACATACTGATATCGGGCAACATTGTATAGGTGCTTTAGTCAATCATCATAGCTTTCCTCTTTCGCACCGATTGGAATCAGGTCAAACTGTCGAAATCATCACCAACCCCAATGCAAATCCAAATGCTATTTGGTTGTCTAGCGTCGTAACATCAAAAGCACGCTCTAAGATCAGGCAATATCTAAAAGGCTTACGCTCACAAGAATGCGAACTTATAGGCAGACGCTTACTTATCAATGCATTACGCGGACGCCGCATAGAAGATATTTCTCAAGACTCAATAAACCGAGTGTTGGAACAATTTGGTAAACCAGATCTAAAGTCACTATTCGTTGATGTAGCTGTAGGTAATATTCTTACTGTATCCGTAGCTAAAATTATCGCTCCAGATTTGTTGGATGATAGTAGCTTGCCTTTAACCGGCACAGGCGGTATTCCATATGTGTTCGCACAGTGTTGCATGCCTATTCCAGGAGATGAAATCATAGCTCATGTTGCTTCAGGCCGCGGTTTAGTTATCCATAACAAAAATTGTCGTAATCTGCTTGCTACTGAAAAATCTCCGTCAAAATTGTTGAAAGTAGGTTGGAATCTTGCCGTTACATCATCACTTACCTTCAATACAGGAATAATCATAGAATACGAACGCCGTCAGGGAATTATGACGGAAATCTTAAATGCTATCGATATGGCAAGCTCTTCTGTCCAAAGCATAAGTTCTGAACAAAACGATGACAATACGTCTTTGTTGATACTTACGATTACTGTAAGAGACCGTCTGCACTTGGCCGGAGTAATCAGGCGTATAAAAGCTATCGCCAACGTTACTAAAATCACTCGCAAGCGTTAATTTCACTCGGCCTACTTGTAAGCGATCTCTAGCAATCTGACTATTCGTATTTTTGAAGTTTTTTAATCAGG
>CALBLB010000292.1 GCA_937896115.1 uncultured Succinatimonas sp. | reverse complement strand
TCCCCTATGTAGGAGCGGTGTTGGTAGGAGTACCGGTGTTGCTCTTTGGCGTCATGCAGTACGGTTTTACCTCGGTGTTCGTGTGGTTTTTGGCTGCATGGCTTATTCTGCAGTTGCTTGACAGTTACGTCTTAACCCCCATGTTATTTTCAAAGACTATGAATCTTGATGCATTTTCCATACTTTGTGCCATTTTGGTATTCGGAACTTTGTGGGGATTTTGGGGAGTGGTGTTCTCCATCCCGTTGGCACGCTTTATCGATACCGTGATCTCGCAGTGGCCGAGAGTGAGTGACGACACACAGGAAACCGTGGCACAGTTGCCCAAGCCTTAAAAAAACCTCGGGATCCCGAGGTTTTATGAAAGTTAATTTTTAGTACATCAGAGCATAAAGTTTGCCGCGATAGAGCTTTTGCAAAGGATCTCCTGACAGAGTGCTCAGAATATCGATAAAGGTTTTTTTGATCTCGGCTTTATTGAGATCCTGCTTTAAGATCTCATACAACATTTCCAAAGCTTCTTTGTGTTTGCCGGCTTCTGACAAGGCTGCGGCATAACGGCAGGTCAGAGCATCATCCTGCGGGGAAGCTTCGTGATCTTCTTTAAGCTTGCGCAGTTCAGGACTGTCGGCAGCCTGCTCTGCAAGGGTAAGAGCTGATACCAAATCTTTGTACTCTTGCGAGTTCTGCTCTTCACGGCCCGGGTTATCAAGCAGTTCGTGAGCTTTTTCGCAGTGTTTTGCCTTGATGCACAGTCTTGCGTAAATAAGCTTTACCTCAAGTTTTTTGGGCTCGGCCTGATAAGCAGCGGCTGCTTTGGTAAGGGCAGTCTGCAAGTCACCTGAGGCTTCTGCCTCCAAAGCGGCACGTACCAAAAGTTCGGCTTCTGAAGGCTGATATTTTTTAACCAGATCTGCAACTCCGTTGGTAACCGCATCACCTTCGAGGGCATCGACTGGCTGACCTTTTGAGAAAACTATCAGTGCCGGTACCGAGCGCAGTCCAAGCTGCATGGCCACGGCCTGACCTACGGCCGAGGTAACGTCAGCTTCGGCCAAAGATACGTAAGGATTGTTTTCTGCAACCGCAGCTTTTACTGCGGCGGTTGCCTGCTGACACTCAGGAGCATCGGCAAAGAAATAAACAAATACAGCTTTATTCTGTGATCCTTTGAGGATCAGTTCTTGTACGTTTTGTTCGGTGAGCAGCATGGCACACTTCCTTTTTTAACCAGACGGCATACCTTCTGAGTTTACCCTGTATCGGTAAGCCGCAAATTTATTCAGGCAGATGCTGTACGAAATTTAACCTGGAGTAAAACGGTAATAATTTCAGGAAAGTTTTTCCTGAAGGTAACAGCATCACCGTTAAGTTATTTTCCCGCCTGAAGCATTTTCAGACGGAAAAGCCGCATTCAGCCGAAAACGGCGTTAATGAATGAATCTGTTGAGCTCGCGTGTTGCTCCTATAAGGTGCTCGAGATCCGGAGTGATGGCTTTGTTTTCACCGCCGTTTTCGGTGTACGCTTCGCCGTTGCTCTTATATATGGAGACGGATCTCGGACTTATCAAGATGAGAGAATTTCCTTCCTGAGTGGTGAGATAACTGCGTGATCCCGGATTTAAAAGATCTCTGCCTAAAGAGTAAGAAGACGGATCCGAAACTATGCCCAAAAGCTCACGACCTACGGTAGGAGCAAAGTCAAAATGTGACGTGAGATCCTGGCAACTGACGCCGCGTTTTTGACCGTCAGGCCAGATCACGATAAAGGGAACATGCTGACGCTGTCTTGGATACAGTTGAGCTTGATCTCCTAAAGCAGGGTTTCCCGAGGCTGAAGTGATCACCACCATCGAATGTTGAAGCAGTCCTTTTTCCTCAAGGGTTTTAAGGTAAAGACTCAGTTTTTGATCCAGAGCTCTCAGAGTATTGCGACGCTTCTGAACGGACATGGAGTTTTGAGTCAGGGCATTGAGGTTCAGGGTCAAAGCCGTACGCCTTAAATTGTCCTGGGCGTTTTCCAAAGCTTTGGTAAACACATCCTCGTCTTTTGAAACCTCAGTGAAATTCAATGCCCGCATTCCCTGAGGAATGTTAAGTTTATGGGTATTGCCTTCTTTTGATTCTATGAGTCTTATGCTGTATTCGTTGCGGAACATTTCCTCGCGTACTACCGGATAAACGTTGCGACTTTTAAAAGCCGCAGCATATTGGACGGGAATACCGTAACTTGAGGCAAAGAAATTGGCTTCGCGATCCCGATACGGCAGATAGTGTTCCTCAAAGCTGTGGTAACTCTTTTTTAAGGACAAAAGTTCAGGAGTATCTTCGGCGTTTAAATCGCTGTAGGACAGACCGTTTATGAAAACGGTGATAAGGGATGCATGCGATGCGCTGTTTTCATCTATTTGCAAAGGCTTAAGCGGGTAGACAAAGCGGGTGTCGCTGTCGCGCTCTTCGTCGTTTACTGCATTGAATCCGTGATTTGAAAGAAAAGATCTGGCCGTAAGCGGGTAGTGCGCGGGGTAAACATTGCGCATGGCCGTGATCCCGCGGTAGCCGCTGGCATCGGCCCAGGCACTTAACCCGTGGCTTGAAACAAACGACACCATGGCTATGGTGCAGAAGATCACGGGAAAGTAATTGTGCCTGGTTTTATAAAGTTCGCGATTTGAAAGTTTGAATGCCAGACACTGCAAGGCGATCACCGCAGGGATGGCAATATACATGAAGTTGTAGTTAAGTCCGGTGGCAAAATCCAAATCTTCCACCATAAGGTGTAATACCGGCAAACTTAAATGTACTTTCGTGGCAAGATAGAGTTTGACGTCAAAAAGCAAAAGCAAATCGCATAATACGGCGATCACTATGCTTAATATACGGTAAATTCTGAAGGAGCCGATGAAAGTAAGCGGGAAGAGTAAAAGCAGATAGATCACACATGAGAGAAAACTCATCTGTCCTATCCACGAGCATAACAGATAGACGAAGCTTAAAAAAGAAGAATAGTCGGGAGCTGCGTAGAAATAGACAAAACCTATGAAACATGACAGCAAAAGGTTCAAGAACAGAAAATGATGTCCCCAAGCACTGCTGCGTGCTACCTGTTCACGATAGCTAAAGAGCTTGGAAAAGTTCAAAGTGCTCATTAAAAATCGGCGCTTTGAGGATAAAAGACCTCAAAGAAGCCGCCTCCTGTTGTGGTAGGTTAACTTAGCGATTCTTCAAATTTCATGATGTTATCCCCGGTTTCTTTTAAGAGATCCGGGAAAATTGCTTTATTTAATGATGCTATATTTGAGCCATACGGTATTTCCCATGCGCCTTACGTCATTAAGTTGCAACTTAGTCGGGGGATAGTCTTTTTGAGTTATCCCGTCAAACACAGCCGTCATTCCTGCTCTGCCGTCAATGCCGCCGCCTATCATGATGCTGACTTCGTCTATCAGTCCTGCTTGTAAAAAGGCTCCGTTAATGTGTCCGCCGCCGACTATGCCAAGGCGTTTAATTCCGAAATTTTCGGCAAGAATTTCAACCGAACGCTTGAAGTTTATACCTTTCCTGCCGCAAGCAATCCATGAAATTCCGTTGGCAGTGAGATAGTCGTGATATTTTTTAGGACACTGTTCATCGGTAATTACCAGCAAATTGTCATCCGACGCATCATGCGGCCATCTTAACGTTCCGTGGGTATCTACGGCGATTTCAAAATGATCCGATGCATGAGCTGCAAAATATTTTTCGCAATTGACGGGAGCCGGATCATCTGTTTTAAACGGTTCTGGCAACGCGTAATGCATCTGACGGCTTACCCTGCCTTCAAGAACCGCATCAAGATGCAGTTCGTCCAATGCCTGATAATAAACCTCAGATGGTTCTATTGCAGCAGTCATTTGGCAGTCTATGCGACCGTCTACTGATGACATCATGTGACATATGATATGCGGTTTCATCTGTTGTACCGGTTATTTGAAATTGTAAAAAATGGAGAAAGCTTGAATGACAAGCATTCTGTTTTATCTGGCAAATCGTAAATTCTTCGCAAAAAGGTGACGGTATGACGATTGCGGAAGCCCCGTTGTCATGATTGCTCCTTGATTGTCAGGCAATTTCTGCATCTTAACATTTTTGCCAAGCTCTCTTTCAATCTGCATATGTGCTTTTGGAGTGAATTTTACTCTGGGGAAGTTTTCCTGATTAAAAGTGGCGGGATCCGCCTGAAAACGGAAAAACCGAGGATCGCGGTATTGCATAATTGTCCTTACAACCATACAAGTTAAGGAGCACATTATGGACGCAAACGTAGCCGGCGCCTTGCCCATCATCGTTACCAACTATGCCAGAGCATTCGGAGTCAGGGTGCGCATGCAGGGGAGCGAGGCCTATACCAACGGCCGCGAAATCGTGATCCCGAGGCTTGATCTCAACGACAAATTAAAAGCCCGTCTTGCCTACGGTTATCTTGCACATGAAGCCTCTCACGTGCGCTACACCGACTTTGGCGTGTTGCAAACGGTTAAAAGCAACTTTTTAAGAAAATCTTTGCTGAATATTCTTGAAGATGCGCGCGTGGAACGTTTGATAGGCGCGTCGTTCATAGGAGTTTGGGAGAATTTGGAGCTTTTGCGCTCTTATCCTGATAACGGATGGGATGAATTTGAACGCGATGCCTTCCAAAAACCCGCCTTACAGTTGTTGCTTGCCTACATATTGTGTTACACGGGATGTTATGCACAGCGTTTTAAAGTCTTAAGACACAGAGCGGCTTTTTTGTTTTTTGCACTAAGGCGCAGTTTTAATCATGAATGTTTAAGAAAGATCTCCCGTCTGAGCCTTAAGATTTTAAGCGATCAGAATACAACCGAGGTTTTGCACACGGCAGATGCCATTCTTGAGGTTTTAAACACCTCAGGCTGTTTTTGTGCTGACAAGGGCAAATTAAAACGCAGAAGAAAAAGCGATAAAAAAATTTTAAAACTGCGTATGGGAAATGAGCTTAAAGCACAGTGTCAGGCTTTAGAACGCAGTACTGACGGGGTATTTTCAGCGTTGGTTCCAGGATGTGAAGCCGCATCCATAGTTTCGGCTTTGGGAAATGCTCAGCAAAGCGCGCGGGACGATTTGGGAGTATTCGACGTCGGGGTTTGTCGTCCCGGACGGCATAATTTTCTTACTTTGGCAGAAACCTCATCAAATCTAAGACGCAGATTAAGACAAAAGATAAGCTCATGGCTTGAGGTACGAGGAGGAGGCAGGATCGCCGGTAAAAAAATAAATCCGTACCGTGCCGCCTTTATAAGAGCCGGTGAGAACAGGATCTTCTATGACAACTTAACCGAGCAGGGCTTGTCCGTATCGGTACATCTTTTGGTAGATGTATCAGGTTCGATGCTGGCCTCAGACGGTGAGGATTTGTCCCGTTGTGAAGCTGCCTGCCGCTGTGCACTGTCGCTTGCTTTAGCTCTTGACGGCATAGACGGCATCGTTCCTTTGTGTTCTTTTTTTCCAGGAAGCGAGGCTGAGGTAGAAAGCGCTTTGTCCTGCGGACAAAAGGTAGCCTCACGGGCGGCTTTTTTTGATCAGAAGCCGCGCGGATCCACGCCTTTGGCTCAGGCTTTGTGGCATGCAGAAGAGTCTGCATTAAAGACTTCTTGTAAAAGGCATATAGTTTTGGTCTTAACCGACGGGATCCCCGACAGCGTGATGCAGGCAAAGCTTGCCGCCGAGCATTTGTCATCCCAAAACATCGAGTGTTACGGCATAGGGATAAGACTTGATTTCATCAAATCCCTGCTTCCTTGCAGTACGGTGATACGCAAACCCTCAGAGCTTGATGAGGCTATTTTCAAATTGCTTTCCAAAGTAATAGTGTCGCAGGATTTGTAGGGCTTAATTTTTGTTAAAATTGCCGCGGCTTTGGGGATCAGAGCCTTAAAAAATGTCATGTTTTTAAGTCGTGCGGGAAGTTTTGGTGCAGAGAGGTTAAAAGATCAGGAAATGTTACGCAGTGATTTCAATTTTGAGCTTCCACGTGAGCTGATTGCCGAATATCCGAGTGCAGAACGTACAGGATGCCGCATGCTCTGTTTAAACGGTGCAGACGGATCTTATGAAGACAGACATTTTTATGATCTGAAAAACTTTTTAAAGCCCGGCGATCTTTTGGTATTCAACGATACCAAGGTGATCCCGGCAAGACTTTACGGAAAAAAAG
>CALBLB010000291.1 GCA_937896115.1 uncultured Succinatimonas sp. | reverse complement strand
GGCCAAGATCTCAAAAAATGTCAATTAACATATTGATTTTTATAAAGTCATATTTTGTCAGGATCTCAAATCAAGCTATCACAAGATCTCAAATCAGTTTTTCAAAAGAGACTTAGGGATCAGATCTGCTTGATGCAAGGAATCAATAACGCCCAAGCGAAGTTCCCGACTTTCCATATTAAAAATATATTCTCTTTTCTTCTCTTTTGACGGAACAATCAAAAGTCGGTCTCTGAGTTTTTTTAAAACATATGAAGATTGGCTGGATTTTATTTTGAAGTGTTTGCTGATGTCAGCATTACTGATCTCACCGTTTTCCAAAATGAAGCTGAGAATATTCAGTTCTTCTGTAGTTAACACTCCGTGCTTTTGAACAAATGACAAAGCAGGACGTAAAATTTTCTTTTTAACTTCTTCAAAATCTAAGAAAATATCCAGTTTTTTTCGTTCGTTGAGCAAACCATCCAATACATATTGACACCATTGTTCCAGAGCTTCTGCTGTTCCTTGATCTGCAATCGTCAGCATACTGTAGTATTTTTCGCGATCACAGCAGAAAACGGCGGTAGGATTAATCAGTCTGTCGTAATCACCGATATTAAATCCGTATTTTAGTAAGAGCGCATAGGTTAAAAGCCTGACCGTTCTGCCGTTACCGTTTCCAAAAGGATGGATCCAACCCAAACGGTGATGTACTAAGGCAACCTTGATAAGATCATATTTAGGCGGATCTTCGCAATTGATGAAATCAACCAGTTCTTTCATATAGTTGGGGACCTGCATGAAGTCAGGTGGCAGATGTGCCGAGCCTGAGATCATTACCTGATGATTACGATATGAACCAGAGTTAAGATCGCCCTCTTTATTCAGATTTTGTACAGTTATTTGCTGCAGTTCTTTGATAAAAAATTCGGTGATTTCACAGCCTGCGGTGACAGTTTGATCTATGTAGTCAAGAGCCGCCTCAAGATTGGTAATTTCGGTGAGTTCCTCTTTTTGACTTGCAAGCAGAGCGTTTGAATTTTGATCCATTTGCAGATAGTCTGAAACGGTGGTTCGGTTTCCTTCGATGCGAGCAGATCCCAAGCTTTCCAGCATTTGGAAAATTCTTTTAATTTGCTTGAATATGTGCTCAGGCGTTGTAACTGCTAACTTCACACGGCGCAGGTGTTCTAATTCGAACAAAATATCTGTAAGCGGAGAATCATATGAAGGTTTTAGCAATTGCAAAGGATAATCTTTGAAATTTGCTTGGGTTTCTTGGTTCATAAAAAAGCTAAAGATCTCAAATCAACTCTTGCTAAGATCTCAAAAAACATCACTTAACTATTTGATCTTTAAAAAATGATGATTTTGCAAGATCTCAAATTATGCTAAGGCAAGATCTCAAAAAAAACAAGTTTTCAAAGTCAGTAACAAATAACGCCGCGGTGAGGCGGCGTTAGGCTAGGGCTTGTTAACTTTTAAGCTTTTAATCAGACGTTAAAGCCGAAATACTTGTTGGTGTTGTTAAAGGAGATGTCTTCGACAATCTGTCCCAAGAACTTCATGTCGTCAGGATACATGCCTTTTTCAACCCAGCCTCCGATGAGATTGCACAGTATCCTTCTGAAATACTCATGACGGGTATAAGAAAGGAATGATCTTGAATCGGTAAGCATGCCGAGGAAATTGCCGAGTACGGAAAGACTTGCAAAAGAAGTCATTTGATTGATCATGCCGGTGTAATGATCGTTAAACCACCAAGCAGAGCCCTGCTGGATCTTGCCCTGAGCTTCTGGTCCTTGGAAGGCTCCTATGGCAGTTCCGATCACCGGATCGTCTGCAGGATTTAATGAATACCAGATCATCTTGGGCAGGCTTCCTTGTAAGGTAAGCTCGTTCATAAATCTGTCTATGCCTTCTGCACAGAGACGATCGCCCATGGTGTCAAATCCGGTATCAGCACCCAGACGCTCATACATAGGAGTATTGGGATCGCGTACCGCGCCAAAATGCATTTGCATGACCCAGCCGTATTTGGCATAGCCTTTGGCAAGATGCAGGAGGATCATGGTCTTGTAAGCTTCGGTTTCAGCGGCATTGACGCTTTCTTTTCTCAATCCTTTTTGGAAGATGGCTTCAAGTTCACTGTCGCTTATCTTGGTGCAGTACGCATAATCGATGCCGTGATCGGCGGCACGGCATCCCATATCGTTAAAGAATTTCATGCGTTCATCGATGGCGGCAAAAAATTCTTTGCAGGTAGTGATTTTAGTTCCGGTAAGTTTGCCTACTTTTTCTACGTATTCGGCAAAGCCCGGTTTCTCAACTTTCATAGCTTTGTCAGGACGCCATGCCGGCAAAACCTTGCAAGGAGAATTAGGATCGGCAGCGAGTTTCTTATGCCACTCCAAACTGTCTGCGGGATCATCGGTAGTGCAGATGCATTTTACATGCGACTGTCTGATGATGCCCTGCACGGTCATGTTATCGGACTTTAATTTTTCGTTACACTCATTCCAGATCTCGTCACAAGTATCTTCATTTAAGATCTTGGTGATCCCGAAATAACGCTGCAGTTCAAGATGAGTCCAGTGATAAAGCGGATTACCTATGGCACGGGGCAGGGATTTGGCGAACATTTTGAATTTCTCATAATCGCTGCTTTTATCTCCGGTGATTAAATCTTCAGGAACACCGTTTGATCTGATCATGCGCCATTTGTAGTGATCACCTGAGAGCCAGGCGTCGGTGATGTTGCGAAAACGGTAGTTTTCGGCTATCTGTTGCGGGTTGATGTGGCAGTGATAGTCGATGATAGGCATCTTGGTAGCGTGATCGTGAAAGAGAGTTTTGGCAGTATCCGACTCCAAAAGGAAGTCTTTATCCATAAATTTTTTCATTTTCTTATCCTTTATTCAGAGAAATAAGACCGCTAAAAGCGGTCTTATTTAAAATCAATATCCGAGCATTTCCTTGGCAGTTGCACCCATGGAGGCGTCATAACCGCAGATCTGCGGGATCCAAGAGCACAGGAAAGGCAGGTAGGTGATGGCAAGCAATACCAAGAAGATCACGGCGTAGTAAGGAAGGATGTTCTTCATGACACGCTCGATGGTGGTCTTGCCGACTTTTACGCCCACAAAGAGGATGTTGCCCACAGGAGGAGTAATAAGGCCGATGCAGAGGTTGTAGGTAATGATGATACCGAATTCAACCGGGCTTAAACCGCAACTTATGGCAATTGGCAGGAAGATCGGGGTAAAGATCAGCACTGCAGGAGTAGTATCAAGGAAGGTGCCGATAAAGAGCAGGAACACGTTGATGATAAGCAGGATCACTATCTTGTTATCGGAAATGCCGTGCAACAAAGCGCCGACTGCATCAGGGATCTGCACGAAAGAAATCACCCAGGACATGATGGAGGATACACCGATCAAGAAGATGATGATCCCGGTCATTTCCGAGGAGTCTTTGTAGATCTTAAGCAGACTTTTTATGGTGATGTTTTTGTAGCACACGGACAGGATAAGCGAATAAACCACGGCGACGATAGCGCCTTCGGTTGCGGTGAATGCACCGACGATGATACCGCCTATCACGATGACTATCAAAAGCAGTGCGGGTACGGCTTCAAAAGTGGTCTTGGCAAAAAGTTGCAAGGTGAGTTTTTGGGAGTCGCCCTTATAGCCGTTGCGTTTGGCGATGATGGTGGCCACGAGCATGCAGGCTGCGCCCCAGAGTATGCCCGGCAGATAACCGCCTAAGAACAAAGCGGCAACGGAGGTACCGCCTGAAACCAAAGCGTAGGTGATGAGCACGTTTGACGGCGGAATTAAAAGACCGGTAGGAGCGGTGGCCACGTTAATGGTTGCCATGAAATCTTTTGAATAACCGTCTTTTACGGCGATGGGGCCGATGATGGTTCCCATGGCTGAAGCTGCGGCCACACCGGATCCTGAAATGGCACCGAACATCATGTTGGCCATGGCATTGGTGTGAGCATAAGAGCCCGGGAGTTTTCCTACCAACACGCGGGCAAAATTCATGAGCCTGATGGCGATCCCGCCTTGGTTCATGATGTTACCTGCCAAAATGAAGAAAGGAATGGCGATCAGGGTAAATACCGAGACGCCGGTAAAAGTACGCTGGGCTCCCGTGGTCAACATCATGTTGAAGTCAAGGGCTACGCCGCCTGCGATCACCGAAGAAATAGCGATGGCGATGGCGATGGGAACTCCCAAAACGAGCATGAAAACCATGCCCAATGCGAGAATAATGGCAACTGTTGCAGTCATAATAGTAATACTCCTTAAATGCCGTCAGGCCTCACTAGATACGCCGTATTTTTCAAGATCAGGCGACTTCAGCATTTTTAAGAGATCAAAGAGGTTCATCAGACCGTAAAGCAGGATGATGACACCGGAAATAGGCAATACCGAATACACGGCACCCATGGAGATGGTCAGGGAATTGGTGAGCTGATCGGCATTTTCCACGGTCATGATGTAACCGCCGTAGATGAGCAGGAATACTGCAGTTAAGATCACCAGAATTTCTGAGAACATGTCGAGGAATACGCGTTTGGCACCGTGCATTTTCCCAGATAGGAAAGTCATGGCCAGATGTCCGCGTTTACCAAAGACGTAAGCTGCGGCCAGGATGGATAGCCAGGTAAAGCTGTAGGTTACGATCTCTTCTGAAACGGTACTTGGGGAATTGAAGAAATAACGGCATGAGATCTGATAGGTTCCCACTATGGTCATCTCGATGAACAACACCACGCAGATAAACATCACGACGCGATCCAAGAGCTGTCTTAAGGCTTGCATGAAGTAAGCTCCTTTAATAGTAGTAGATATTTTCCAAAAATATCCCCGTTTGGATAACCGCACGGGGATCTGGAATTTAGGTCGTCTTCCTAAGATTTAGGATGCGGATCCGTTATTTGTTGGCAGCGTCGTAGGCAGAAGCCTTCTCGTAGAGATCCTTGATGGCAGGATTGTCTTTGAGCAACTGCTCGTGCAGAGGCAGAACCTTCTCACGGAAAGCACCGGCATCGACGTCGATGAACTCTACGCCCATCTTCTTGGCCTGTTCTTTGGCCTCGTCAACAGACTTGTGCCATGCGGCAAACTCAACCTTCTGAGCTTCCTGGCAGGCTTCTTCAAATACCTTGCGATCTTCTTCAGGCAGGCTCTTGTAGAACTTCTCGGAGACTACGAGCATGTCAGGGCACATCTGGTGGCCGTCATAGGAGAAGTATTTGCAAACTTCGCCGTGTTTTTGCTGGGTCAAGGCCAGCTCGTTGTTTTCGGCACCGTCAATAACGCCCTGTTGCAAAGCGGAGTAAACTTCACCGAAAGCCATAGGAGTAGCGGCTGCACCGAAGGCATTCATCATGGCAACGTTGGTAGGACCGGCCTGAACACGGAACTTCTTGCCCTTCAAATCGTCAACAGTCTTAATCGGGGTCTTGGAATAGAAATTACGGGTACCGGCAGTGTAAGCACCTAAGCATCTGAAGCCGTCTTTTTCGGCATTGGCTGAAAGGGCGGAGAGAATTTCAGGCTGAGAAATGAAGCCTTCGTAAGCCTTTTCTGAGGTGAAGAGGAAAGGCACGGAGAAGACAGCGTAGGTCTTGTCAAAGGATTCGATATTTGCAGTGGAAACGCCCAGGAACTGTACCACGCCCTGTTTTACGAGCTCGAGTACCTTTTCGTTGGCGCCTAAGGTGCCGTTAGGGAAGATCTGGATGTCGTATTTGTCGCCTAATTTGCTTTCAACGTAGTTCTTCATGGCGACCCAGCCTGCGTGCTGAGGATGTGATTCAATCTGAGTGTGAGAGACGCGAACGGTGGTCTTGGCTTCAGCACTAGAGGCGGCAAAGGCAACGACTGCGGCAACGGCAGCAGCAACTCCTAACAGTTTGTTGATACGCATAATATATATTTTCCTTAATGTTTTTTATAACCAGCCCCGACAGAAAAGCGCTTGCGTACTGATCTTTCGTCGGGACGACATAACAGTTTGATTCGATCCCCGTTATGCAGTCGGAAGTTAATAGTTGGAGATTCGTAACTTCCATGCAAGCTATTATAGAGATTGAACCCCCTTAAACTGTGTGCTGTATCTCATTTTTGGCATTATTTTGTAAACTAGCCTGCTAGCATGCCAGACTCTCTTTAAGAAGTTATGCGTAACTGTTTTTATTTATCAATATGTTA
>CALBLB010000290.1 GCA_937896115.1 uncultured Succinatimonas sp. | reverse complement strand
AACTGAAAGTGGTAGTTGCCATGGACTCCTTCAAAGGCAGTTGCTCCGCTTTTGAAGCAGGTGAAGCCATTAAAAAAGGCATATTAAACGTAAGAGCCGATGCAGAAGTTTTGAATCTGCCGATTTCCGACGGCGGTGAAGGACTTATCGAAGCGCTCGAGCAGCCCCTGTCTCTTGATAATTTCAAAAAAAATACTTTAGAAGTTACCGGCGCCTACGGTGAAAAGACTTCATGCGCTTTCATGAGCAATACCCACAGCGCCGTGCTGGAAATGGCACAAAGCTGTGGGATCTGGAAATATGATCGCGCAAAGCTTGATGCAAGGGAAACTACTACCTACGGCTTGGGACAAACCGTTGCTTATGCATTACAACACGGCATACGTTTCTTTAAGATAGGTTTGGGCGGCTCTGCCACCAACGACGGAGGTGCCGGATTTGCCCAAGCTTTGGGAGCAAAGTTCTATGACAAAGATCATGCATTGCTCCCTTCCCCCATCAAGAGTAAAGATCTTGCCAAAATAGCCTTTGTCGACATGTCCGATTTCAATCAGGATGTGCTTTCCTCAGACTTTATCGGTACCTGCGACGTTACCAATCCGCTTTTGGGGGAAAACGGCGCAACTTATATCTTCGGAAAGCAAAAAGGGGCTTCTCCTGAGGTGTTGCAAGAACTTGAAAACGGCATGAAAAACTACGCAAAAGTGCTTACCGATTACTTCCACAAAGACTGTGCCGATATCGCAGGTGCAGGCGCTGCGGGCGGTATGGGAGCTGCGCTCATGTTCTTCTGCAACGCCAAATTGCAATCAGGAATAGATACCGTCCTTGATCTTTTAAAATTTGACGAGAAGTTAAAAGGAAGCAACTTAGTCATAGTCGGTGAAGGTCGCATGGACGGTCAGAGCATCAACGGCAAAGCTCCGGTGGGCGTATCGATGCGCGCACAAAAACAGGGTATACCGGCAATAGCCATCTGCGGCTCACACACTGATGATGCCAAAGCCTTATATAATTGCAATATTCAGGCTATGTTCTCAATCTGTGACGGTCCTATGACTCTTGAGCATTCCATCAAGAATGCTGAAAAGCTTATTGAGAAAACGGCAGAAAATACCATAAGGGTATACTGCCTGAAATGATGTAAACATTACATCAAAGGAGTTTTAAAATTCTTTTATCTCAGGAAATTGCTGATCAGATTGTGCAAAGATCGATGAAAATCATCTTTCACAATGTAAATGTCATACTTCCTAACGGTGTGATCTTCGCGTCGGGAGACAAATCCCGCATCGGGAAGATTCATGAGGCCGGTCGTAAGGCGGCCTTGGATAAAAAACGCATCAACATTTATCCTGAGGATGCCAATCTCTTCAAAGGCGTGGCTCCCGGCATCAATCAGCCCATCATCGTTGATGGGCAGGTTCAGATGGTTTTGGGAGTCACCGGCAATCCCAATGAGATAGCCCGCTATGCCGAACTGGCCTTTCTTACCGCAGAGCTGCTCATCAATCAGGCTTTGAGCAATGAAGCCAACAATTGGAAAGCCAGCATGCGTGATATGGAATTTGCATCGCTGGTAATGGATCCCAATGCAGATAAAACCATAGACAGTTCAAAAGAAGCGGAGCTGTCATCGATCATCCCTTTGCCCAAATACCTATATCTCGTGGTGATGCAAAGGGCTCCTAACTACCACGCCGCAATCTTTGAGCTTATCCAAAAGATAAGAAAGCTGTCCGATTCATCCGATATCATTGTTTTAAAACCAAATGTTTTCATCGTTTTAAACGACTCGTTAAGCGCCTTTGCCAAACAGCAGGAACTTTTAAACGACTCTGCTTATGACAATGACGTCCATATTCGCGTGGGTCGTTTTGAAAACATAGGTTGCAATCTGACATCGTTTAAGTTGCTGATCTCTTTGGTACGTTTCGGGATCAAAGCCTTAACTGCAGATCCTGCCAACCCGCTTGAAGACAAGGTAGCGGTATACGATCTCGACGATCCTGAGTACCTGTCCTCATACATATTGAGTGAACTGCCTGCTCCTGATCTTTTCAACTCCATACGCTCCGTCTTTGATGCATCATCTCAAGGCGACAAACTTATTGAAACCGTCAAAACTTACATTGCAGAGGATCAGGAAGTCTCGCGTACTGCCGAAAAACTGGGAGTCCACCGCAACACCATTCAAAAACGTTTTGAAGCGGTAAAACAACTGAGCGGGCTTGATCCGACCAGGTTTAAAGATCTGATGCTTTTGTATATGGCGCTAAGCGGTAATTAACCGACTTGTACGCCAATCAGATCTTTTGCGCGGACTCACAGAGTCCGCGCCTTCCTGTCATTCTCTTTCTTCAACACCGGTCATTTTGTCCACCAGAGCAAAAAGCTCATTTAAACGAGCAACGATACGGCGCTGTTCAGAAATAGGAGGAAGAGGAATTAAAGTTTCACCAAAGTTTCGTCCTGATATTTCTTTAAATGTTGTCCCACTGGCTCTAAATTTAATATCTTCTGTCCTATTAATTAAACAGAAATAAATATATTCAGATATAACAAATTCTGTATTTGGTACCAGTGATTTACATCCTTGATTTGTACAAATACTATCTTTGGCAATTGCCACATAACCAATAGGTGCTCTTGATGAATGTATAACTGTTCCCTTCGGCATCAACTTAGCAGAACTATGATCCAATCCTTTTTGTGTAATAAATTTTGAACATTTTTCAACATATTTTGACGTAAATTTCCCCATATCTGCTGGTGTTAACCATGGAATTGTCCCGTCCCAATAATCTAAAACAGACGTACTTGGAGTTCCTCCGCCAACAACATTTCCAACTGCAGATAATTCAACCCATTTCCACTTCTCTGGAATTTCAAAAGGAGGTTCTGCAGGAATATCTCTGATTTGCTCTACGGAGGGTTCTTCGTCAATCTGAGGTACTAACTTACCTTCAATTGCCATCTGCAGGAACTTGTTTTTCAAGCTTTTTCCAAGATCTTGTACCCGCAGATAACAATCTTCTGCTTTATCTAAAAGTGCAAAAATTTCATTTAAGCGAATTACGATACGACGCTGTTCGGAAATAGGAGGAATTGGAATTAAATAATTACGTAATTTCTGCTGGTCAATTGTTGGTAAAGCAGATCCTTTACAAATTTTTTTGAAGTCTATATTCAATAAAAAATCAAATGCATAATTATGGTCAAGACAAGAATCTGCTACATATCCACCTGTATTTAAGTCCACAACAGAGCGTTCAGCTAAAAAGCGTCTTTTATTAGTAAAAACAGCTCCTCCATTTTTAGGGTAAACAATGGTATGTTTTTCAAACACCCTTCCCTTTGCACCGCTTACTAAAAATGAATTAGTATGAAGTAAATAAAGCTCGTTACCAACTTCATTCATATCAGAAACTTTAAAGTATGGAATTCCACCAGATGAACTTAATGAATCAGATTTTGGAGTCCAACCAGAAATAAAATAACCAACATCTGATAATGTTTGCCACTTCCACTTCTCAGGAATTTCAAAAGGAACTTCTGCAGGAACTTCTCCAATTTGCTCTACTGAAGGTTCTTCATCAAGCTGAGGCACCAATTTTCCTCGGATCGCCAGATCGATAAATCTTGATTTCAACGCTTTGATATCGATCATTTGGATTCAAGCTCCTTAAGTTCGGCAACCAATCCCTCTAGAGCCCCCATCACCTCTCTAAAATCATTAAGACAATCCTCGCTTTGGGAAATGAGCTCAGCAACCGTTACTTCGTTTTGTGCTTCTGCTTTTTTAAGACCGAGATCCAAACTGTCATTACCTTTGGCGATCTCCTCGCGTGTATAAACCGACCAACGCGGATCTTTTATGCTGTGACGATCTTCTGCGTTATATGCTTTGATAAACCCGGCAAAATCTTCACGTACCAAAGGAGATTTCACACCAATCTTGCGCATGTCGGATCTCAAATCGTAGAACCAAACTTCTTTGGTATTGCCTTTATCAGTAGATCCTCTTGTAAAGAACAGTACATTGGTCTGAACACCTTTGGCATAAAAGATCCCAGTGGGCAACCTTAATACGGTATGCAGATTGCACTTATCCATGAGATCAGTTCTGATGCGGGTACCGTCGCCTTCTGCAAAGAGTACATTGTCAGGAAGCACCACAGCCGCACGGGCTTTTCCTCCGGTGTTCAAACTGCGATAAATATGCTGTAAAAAATTGAGCTGTTTGTTGCTGGTCTGAAAAGTAAGATCAGTTCTGCTCGCGCGCTCTCCGCCTTTTTTCGTTCCGAAAGGAGGATTGGTGAGCACCACATCGTAGCCTTTCATCTTCATACCGTCATTTGACAAAGTATCACCGTGCTGGATCCTGCCTTCTATACCATGAAGCATGGCATTCATAAGTGCCAGACGATGAGTACCTGCTACCAACTCACATCCGGTGAAGGCTTCTTTGACTTCAAAATTAGCAGTATCCTCATCCAGATCTCCCAAATCTCCGGTATGCTCTTTTACATACTGAAAAGCCGAGATCATGAAGCCGAAAGTTCCGCAGGCAGGATCGTTGCACTTTTCCTTAGGCTGAGGTTTGGTAAGCTCGGTCATCACATTGATGAGCACGCGCGGAGTGAAATACTGACCAGCTCCTGACTTAGTCTCATTAGCGTTTTTCTCAAGCAATCCTTCATAAAGATCGCCCAAACCTTCATCTTTTGCAGAAAACCAATCCAACTTGTCTATATCATCAATGAGTTTTCTCAAATTAGCCGGTTCATCTATCTTGGAGGCAGCTCCCTGATAGATATCTCCGACTATGCCGCTCTGCTCACCAAGCTCTTTCAAATTGTCGCGATACTTATCCAAAAGTTCGGTTCCTTTTTTGGATTTAAGCACTTCCCAGCGGCAAGAGCTTAAGATCTGCTCCTCCGCTCCGGTTTCTTCGGCCATTTTCAGGAACAAGAGATAGGTAAGCTCGGTTACGTAATCCTGATAGGTAATGCCGTCATCTCTTAAAACATCGCAAAGTTTCCACAGCTTTTGCACGATTTCTTTGGTTTTCATAATGAAGCCTTACCCTGTTCGTTAAACATAATTTCGTTAAATTCATCCAAATAGAAGGAAAGTTTACCTTCAAAATATTTGGTATTGATACGTTTAAATCCTCCCTGGGATTTAAAACGCACATCCGTATCCAAAGTTTCTGCATTGAGTACGGCCATATCGTCATTAAGCAGGATCTGTTCAAAACGCTTAAGCCAATTCTCTTCCTGCTTTGAAAAATTATGACGCTGCTTCAATTCTTTAACAGCACGCATAACCTTTGCTTTGTGATCTTCAAGAGGTTCATTGATGGCGATATTGCGCACTATGGAAATGATGTCAAAACTCATTTCCTCGTCGGTTGCCGTATTGATGCTCTTTAAGGCACTGCTTAACTGTTGTTTGGAAAAACCGGCTTCATCAAGTTTGGCCAAAAGGCTTTTTAAGGACTGCCTTGAAAGATCGCGCGGTCTGGTACAGATGAGATTTAAGATTTCCACCGATTCGCGGTTTTCTTTTAAATAACGATTAAACGCCTCAAGGTAGTCCTCAGGATGTTCGTACTTTTCACCGTAATTGCCCAAATATAACCTTTCATGAGCGGTAAGCTCATCTTCATCATGGGACACCACCACAACATGCCCCTTACGCGCTTTGATCCTATCAAGAGCTTTTACATACTCTTCATTTTCCAAAAGAAACTGTTTTACCAAAGCAGGTGAATTCTGATGTGCCGCAGTGCGAATAAACTCCTCGGGAGTTTTACCGCTCAAATCTTTAAAATGAGCTGTAGCCTCCTCATCCATAACCTTTTGCTTGCGTCTTAATTTGGCGATCACGGCTTCTGCTTGAAACTTCGCCTCATCATCTGAATCTGCCGTTTTCAAACGTTCAATAAGTTCTGAAAAGCTTTCATTAGGTTTTTGCACCACCGGTTTCATGGTCGTGAAATTGTTCATGGCTTCACAAGCTCCGACCGCATCGTAGATCTCAAAATGATCTTTACCAATCTCAGGACACAATCTGGTAGCACGCCCCAGCATCTGTTCAAAGAGTATGCGGGATTTCACCGCTCGTAAAAACACCAGACGGGTGATTTGAGGAATATCTATCCCGGTGGTGAGCAGATCTACGGTTACGACTATGCTCGGATAACGCTCTGACTTAAAGCGCCTTATTTGCTCGCGGATCTTTTTCTGATCACCGTCCCCGGTATGACCGGTGATCTTGACGATGGCATCATTATCAAGCCCGCGTTTTGAATAAATTTCACGCAGAATATTCACCACCTGATCAGCATGAGCATCGTTTACTGCATAGATTAAAGTTTTGCCTTCAACATCAGGGGATTCGGGATCGATATCATCGGCCACTGCTTTCAACACTTCACGGTTGAAATTCTCCGTGATCACCGTTTTATTGAATTGCTCTACATCAAAATTCAACTCATCATCAAGATGCATAGTATCTACGGTTTGGTTCACCGGATCGTAATACTCAAGCTCCTCACCTTTTTGATAATGAATGCCTTTTTCAGACAACTTGGTCTTGATGACATGCGGTGCGTCAAAATCCACCAACATGCCGTCCATCACCGCCTGACGGTAAGAATAGGTATAAACAGGCTCCCCGAAGATAGTGACGGTGTGCATTGCAGGGGTTGCAGTCAAAGCAATCTTAACTGCTGAGAAATAATCCACCACCGAGCGATATTTACTTTGAAAATCCCTCTGATCGCTGTAGAGCATTTCCTCATCAGAAAGCTCCTTATCGAGGATATAACCGCGGTGAGCCTCATCGATGATCACCAAATCAAAATCACCTACTGCAGGCTTGGCCCCGTCACCGTCTGATTCGTAATTTAATATGCGTCGTACCATACTCTGCACGGTAGATACCTGCACGCTTACCGAAACTATATCCTCGTCGAGATCTCCCAACTTTCTGATGTTGTAGATGCTGCTAAGCGGCATTTTGCGTTCAAGTCTTACTTCGGAAAAAACATCCTGAGTCTGCTCTCCCAAGGAATTACGATCCACAAGATAGAGTATGCGGTTAAAACGCCTGCTCTTTAACATGCGATAAATGATGCCCAATACCGTACGGGTTTTACCTGTACCGGTAGCCATAGCCAAGAGAATTTTTTCCTGACCGTTCAAAATGCTTTTTTCAACAGCTCTTACCGCATCCACCTGATAAGGTCTTAAATTAAGTCCGTCAGGATCTACCAAGGCATCCAAAGGTTCTTGTTGAAGTCGTCTTGCCGCTGCATCTACATTCTCCGTCAATTTTTCAAGCAAATTTTGAGGAGAAGGCCAGCCTCTCAAAGCCTGAGCTTTGGCATCGCTATAACGCAGATCCAAAGACCAGATCCCTGATTTTTCTTTATATTGTTCAAGATAACTGCGTCCGTTGGCGGCAAATACAAAAGGTACCCTATAAGGACCGAAACCTTCTGCGGTGTAACGCTCATCCTCATCCCTTACATGAGAAGCGTAAAACTTTCCCTGATCGTCTATAACCGTGCTGATATCTTTATCAAATGCTTTGGCTTCGATAAATCCCACCAATTGCAACCCGGCAAACAAGGCGTAATCCACATAACATTTACCGCGATTATCCGCAGTCACAGGCTTTGTAGGCCACTCGGCAATGGCAAGATTTCTGCCTTTTTCAGGTCTTACGCCTTTTGCGTAACGTAAATTCTCCGTATCGGCTTCCCAGCCAACTTCCTGCAACTGCATGTCTATCAGCATGCGGGTTTCGCGTTCATCCTTAGGGCGTTTTAACGAGGCCTGAAGCGATGCCGTTTTTATCTTCTCTCGATCCTGCACGATATGAGCGCCGGCCCTTAATTCATCCTGCTTAATAAGCTCGCGTTCTTTATGCTCATCATCAAGCTTCTGCTTCGAGCTTTCCTCAATTTTTTCACCGGCACTATTTGCCTGCACTGCAGTTGGATCGACAAAATGCTGAAATTTAAAATCAGGATCCCCGTAAACCTTCATGAACCACTGGGACACGCCGAAGGCCATTTGCAAGACGATTTTGGCAACAGCCTGAGACGCAAATCCCTCATGAGCCGCCTTGTTGCGCATTTCTCTGATCTTATGAAGAAAATTAGCCATATCGTCAGAAAGAAAGCGTTTAAAGTGCAGGTTATTGATCCTGCCCTTAGCGTTGTTGTATTTCTCAGGAGGTAAAGGCTCTTTGGTATATGTATAAATAAGGTTGACGAGATTTTCCCCAAGCATTCCTGCTTTAAGCAACGATGAATTGGGATCGCTTTGCACATATTGCTCGGCTTTGCTGCCCAAAAATGCCAACGAAGGAAACTTTGCGTTTAAAAATTTAAAATTCTCAACAGCCATAGTCTCATCATCCTGTTTACGTTTAAATCACCGCTTGTCACCATCCGATCTTTTACCAAGCTTAACATTTTCGTATAAATTTTTTTTGATTAAAGCCCGCAAAAACAAATAAATAACCTTATTTTCAAGACAAGTATGACATTTTTAAAACCTTAGGAATGAAGGCATATGCCAAAGGGTTTTCAAAAAATACCGGAGTTTTTAATCAGGATAAAGACAGAAGGACATAGGCGTAATTTTTGCCGACATCAAGTGAATCAGATGGTGGTTAAAGATTAGAAAAATAAGTTATTTATTTGATTTTAAAATAGATAACATTCTTACAAAAGACTAAAAATAGTCCGAAACAGCCGGAGTTTTATGCTGTCGCCAAGCGATTTATTTTATTTTTATCAACAAGCACAAAAGATAGTTTTTAACAAGTTAATGTATTGATAATAAATAATATTATTTGTTTTTAATACTTA
>CALBLB010000289.1 GCA_937896115.1 uncultured Succinatimonas sp. | reverse complement strand
GAAAACCACATGCACGATGCGAAAACGTCTGCCGATGATCCTTGAGTTACGGAACACGCGACGCACTTGTTCGGGGGTTGCGTTGGTCGAGACGTCGAAATCTTTGGGAGTTTCACCGCTTAACAGATCGCGAATACAGCCGCCTACCAAATAAGCTTGAAATCCTGCTTTTTGCAAGCCTTCCAACACTCTTATGGCTTGTACGGAGATGTCTTTTCTTTTAATGCTGTGCTGTCTGCTGTTAAGCACCAGTTTTGCTGAGCCGTTCTTTTTGACTTGGGCTTTGTTCTGTTTGAGGATCTTCTCAAGATCCGCTGCCTGGAAAGTAATTTTACTGTACCTCTACTAAATGTCTTATCAGCCGTCAGGAGAATTTTGTCCTGTCCGGCATTAGCCAAGGTGCGGCTTAAACGAAATTAAGAAAACACGTACATAAACTGCGTGTCTTTTTTTTCTACCGAATTTATCTGTTTTTTCTTTGAAAGTGCATCGGTAAGCCTGTTTCGCGGGGCATTATAACACAATAGCTAATCAGCAATTTAAAAGAGATGCAAGCAAAAAAGGGCAGTTATAAGTAGGTGAAATCAGGGTTAAATCAGCAGGGAACTTTGTGTTTTACGTGCTTAGAAAAACGGAAACAGAAAATGAAAAAAGGCAGGATCACCTGGATCCTGCCAACGGGTTTTATTTACTTGCGTAAATAAACTCTGGGATGTCTAACTTGAGATAGCTCTCAGATTAGAATACGTAACGGGCACCGAACATGACAGAGTTGTGAGAGTCTTTGTTGCCGTTAACGGAGCTTTGAATCTTAGAAACATAGTCATCAGAGCCGGCATCGATCAGACCTTCTGCCCAGATCTTGAAGTTGGGAGTAACGTTGTAATCAGCGATCAACTGTACGTATTTGGCATCACCTTTAAGATCATCAGCAAGATCGGTGAGGTCAAACTTGACGTAATGGTAGGAAGCACCGAGACGGACACCGTTGGCAAAGCCGTAGGAGGCAACTGATTCCCAAGCTTTTACTTTGTATGAGCCGGTATCGTCATCACCCCAAATAGAGCCGTTAGCTTTGGTGTAGTTGTAGTTGGTGGCAATATAGAAGCCCTTGCCGTTGGTACCCCAAGCCAAAGCACCGTCAATGGACTTAACGTCGTCTACATGAATGCCGGCAACTTTAACGCCGTTAGCTGTCAGTGATGTGCCAGCAAAATGGTCTGCGTATTCGTTGCTATCCTGACCGTTTAAATAGAGGTATGCAGCACGGACGCTGATAGGTCCGAAGACAACAGCAGGAGAGGTGTAACCGGCATAAACAGAGAAGCCTGAATCAACGTTGAAGCCGTCAGCAGCTTTGTTGGAGAAAATGTCAGACTTGTAATTGTCAACAGCCATCTGGTAGGAGATGCCGGCATCAAAGCCGAAACCAGACCACATATAGGAGATGTGACCGGAGTTACGCTCGTCCTGACCGCCGTAAACGCCGACTTCGTCCAAAACGTCAACGAGGTTTGAAGCATATTCAAACGGATCGTTGTAACGACCAACTTGAACCTTACCAAACTTGCCGAAATCAACGCCTAAATAAGCAAAACGTGCGTTAACATTCTGAGACTCAGTGCTGTTGCCGGCGTGGTTGATTTCCCACTCCATGAACCCGTAACCAGCGATATTGTTGGTCAACTGGGTGCGACCAGCCATATTGACACGGGCGCGATCACGGGTGGTAGCATCCTGACCGGCGTTTGAGAAATAGTTATTGCCTGCGTTGCCAGCCATGAACTCGACCTGGCCACCGACAGCCAAAGTGGTGCCGTCTTTGTCATAGACCTGAGCGGCGGAAGCAGCAGAAGCTGCGAAAGCTGCTGCAGCGATGGCTACAG
>CALBLB010000288.1 GCA_937896115.1 uncultured Succinatimonas sp. | reverse complement strand
GCTTATAAGTCCGCGTTTTTTGGAAAGTGCCGCGGCTATCACCATGCCAAGACCTACTCCTTCACCGTGGAGCCATGTTCCGAATCCTAAAAAGGCTTCAACGGCATGTCCGAAAGTATGGCCGAAATTCAATATGGCTCTTAGTCCGTGCTCCTGCTCGTCCTTGCTTACGACCTCGGCTTTTATTTCGCAGCAACGCTGCACTATATGGGAGATCACGTCAAAATCGAGCTCATAAACCTTGTGAGCATGCTCTTCAAGGTATAAGAAGAAATCCTGATCATAGATGATGCCGGTTTTGATGATCTCGCCCAAACCGCAGGAAAGCTCGCGCGCAGGCAGACTTTTCAATACCGAAAGCTCGGCAGCCACGGCTTTGGGCTGATGAAAAGCACCTATCATGTTTTTACCCAAAGGATGGTTGATGGCCGTTTTGCCTCCTACCGAGGAATCCACCATGGCCAAAAGCGTAGTCGGGATCTGCACAAAAGGGATCCCGCGCTGATAGCAGGCGGCGGCAAAACCTGCCATATCCCCGACTACGCCGCCTCCTAAGGCTACCACGGCACTGTCTCGTCCGTAACCGTCCTGAAGCAACGCGGTTTCTATCTGCATCCACGAATCGACGGTCTTATAGCACTCGCCGTCTTTTAAGATGCACTCACGTACCTTAAAGTCGTGCTGCTCAAGAGAGCTTTTAAGCTGTCCCATATATAAAGGAGCGACGGTATCGTTGGATACCACCAAAAGATCTCTGGTTTTGGGCAAAGCTTTTCTTACTATGTCGCCGTAATTTAATTCGTTGCCTATATAGATTGGATATGAGCGTTCTTTAAGACCTACGGTAATGATTCTCATAACGTTCTCACATTTCCTTTTTTATAAGTTCTACGCAGACTCGGACTTCATTGCGTCCGCTGTCTATCACCATATCGCTGATGCTCTTATAAAGAGGATCACGATAATCAAAAATCTGTTGCAATCTGTTTTTGCGATCGTCTGCATAAAGCATGGGACGGCCGTTATCCTTTTTGGTACGCTGATATTGAGTTTCAACGTCGGCCCGCAGATACACCACCAGACCGTTGTCTCTTAATATTTCAAGATTTTCAGGAGTAACCACGATGCCGCCGCCCGTGGCGATCACGGCTTCGTGCTTCAGAGAACTTTTAAGCGCCGCAGTTTCACGTACTCTGAAGCCTTTTTCTTCTTCCAGTTTGAAAATCTCCGGAATGCTCATGCCGGCCTGACGCACGATCTCCTCATCTAGATCCAAAAAAGGCTTTTCCAATAGCAAAGCCAAAGCCTTGCCTACGGTACTTTTGCCCGCACCCATGGGGCCGATGAGAAAAATCCGCTTGTTTAAGCCTTTCATCTTTGATCCTTTTTATTTTTTACCTTGTTTATGGCTATACTGCGCCGTTTGCTCAAATGTTAGAATACCGCATTATTAGTTGATCTGGGTGAAAAGTGTTTCTTCGTCTTCAAATTGTACGTACCGCAATCTGGGCCGGTCTTTTTTTGGGTGCCATCTCCACCGCAACCGGAGCCGGACTTTATTACAGTGCATTGGGTTCATTGCCGGATGTATCGGAATTACGCAACGTGAGTTTCGAAACTCCCATGCAGGTTTTTACCAAAGACGGCAAACTCATAGGGGAATTCGGGGAAGCCAAGCGCATCCCGGTACCGCTTGATCAGATCCCGCTAAAACTACGCCAGGCTTTTTTAGCCATCGAAGACAGCCGTTTTTATGAGCACAGCGGAGTCGATCCCATAGGCATATTGCGTGCAGCCGCCGTGGCCGTGGCCAATTCAGGACATGCCACTCAGGGAGCTTCCACCATTACCCAGCAGGTAGCCCGTAACTTTTTCTTAACCCGCGAAAAAACCTTAAAACGCAAAATAAAAGAAGTATTCATCTCATTGCGCATTGAACAGGTGCTTACCAAAGATGAGATCTTCGAGCTCTACCTCAACAAAATTGCTCTAGGACACAATGCTTACGGAGTAGCCGCCGCCGCACAGGTTTACTACGGCAAGGAATTAAAAGATCTGACGCTCGCGCAAATGGCCACCATCGCAGGATTGCCTAAGGCTCCTTCCACCTTAAACCCGATTTCAAATCCTGAGCGTTCGCGTGACAGACGCAATACGGTTTTAGGCCGCATGCTGAGTCTTGGTTACATTACTAAAGCTGAATTTGACGAAGCCTCGTCAGCCCCTTACAAAACTTTTTTACACGGAGCACCGCTTGAAGCCTACGCTCCTTACGTTGCGGAAAATGCCCGTCAGTTTGTTCTGGACAAATTCGGTGAACAGGCTTATACCGACGGTTTTAAAATTTATACTTCCGTCGATTCCAAAACTCAGCTTGACGCTCACTACGCCGTGTTCAAAGGCGTAACAGCCTATGACAGGCGTCACGGCTATCGCGGAGTTGCCGCCAAAACCTCACAAATACAGGATTTTACTAATAACGACGACGGCAGAGAAAGATTATTGCGCTCCTATGATCGCTATCACTTCATAGTTCCTGCGCTGGTAAACAGTGTTAACGACAAAGATCGCAGTGCAACCCTGATGTTACGTCATCAAAAGACTGCCGTGCTCTCATGGGAAGGAATGAAGTGGGCCGCGCCGTTCAGATCCGATCGCAGTCAGGGAGCTGCTCCTAGAAAACCGTCAGATATCATGGAAGCAGGGGATGTGATCTATGTGTATAACGACGAAAAAGGACTTCTTACTCTGACACAGTTGCCTGAAGTGGAATCGTCACTGGTGGCGTTAAACCCATATGACGGCGGCATAGAAGCCTTAGTCGGCGGGTATGATTTTGAAAAGAGCAAATTTGATCGCACCACCATGGCCAAACGTCAGGTAGGCTCTAATTTCAAACCTTTTTTGTATTCTGCTGCCGTTGCCAAAGGCATATCCATAAACTCGCTGTTCATGGACGAACCTTTGCGCACCTGGGATCCTGGCTCCCGCACCTGGTGGGAGCCTAAAAACACCCCCAACCGTTACGACGGGATCATGACCTTGCGTGAAGCTCTGGCCCGCTCCAAAAACGTAGTCTCGGTACGTCTCATAAGACAAATAGGCGTTCCCAATGCCGTCACTCACGTACAGAAATTCGGCTTTGAGATCCCCAAATCACAACAAGTAGAATCCATGGCCTTGGGCTCTGTAGAGGTAACCCCATTGGAGTTGGTTACAGGCTACGCAGTCTTTGCCAACGGCGGTTATAAACTCTCACCCTATCTTATTACCAAGATAAGTCGCAACGGAGAGACCGTCTACGAAAATACTCCGAAAAAAGCAGATCCTGCCGCACCTGATCGTGTGATCAACGATATCGACCTCAAATACGATGACAACATTCTGCAGGATCCTTCTCTTTGCGAGCAGGTACTCTCGCACGGCAATGCCTTTATCGTTGCCGATATGATGCGTTCGGTGATCTACGGAGGAGAAGGCATGACCGGGCCTTACTGGGGAACAGGCGGCAGAGCATCGGCAACCACCGGACGCAAGGATCTGCACGGAAAAACCGGTACCACTAACGACGTGCACGATGCCTGGTTCTCGGGATTTAACTCTCATATCGTGGCTACTGCCTGGATGGGTTTTGATACCGACAGAGATTTAGGACATTCTGCAGCAGGACCTGAAGGCGGCGCTTATTCAGCCCTGCCGGTATGGGCAGAATTCATAAAACGCTCTCAAAGCGGAAAAACTCAGGATCCGTTGCCAAAGCCTGCTGAAGTGAGTCAATGCATGAATGAAGGGATAAGCGACTATTGTCTTACCGGTTCACAGGCCATTTCAGAAGCTGTTCCTCAGGAGAACAGCGAAGACGATAATCAATCCTCATCGCAATCGCCGGCTTCTCAGAACAATGAAGAAAGCACGGAAGATATCTTCTGATCGCACCTGTAATTACTTTTAAAAGCGGTTTTCGCCTTTAGGATGAAGACCGCGTCTTGTTAACTCTACCTACCCCAATAAAAATATCAATCAAACCATACTACCTTTATGGTTGCGGGATCTTTAATAATAAAAAACTACACATTGCCTCTAGCCATAAAAATGCCCCACTAATTTTCAATTAGAGATGCAAGTCAGTTTTGATCTAAAGCTTGAAAAATAAGGCTGGAGTTACTATATTAGGGGATGAGCAGAGGCTCTCGCCTCTGCTCCCGGTTCTAATACACAGGCGTTGCTGTTACCGTGAATATAAGAACCATAACAATAATCACTAAAACGATCTTCATAAGAAGTCTCCTTAGTAGACTGATGTTTTAGTTCTAATACCTCATCTTCGGTAGAGCAGGTCCAGTGTTCTGCCTCTGGTGAGGTACAGAACCGCCCTGTTCTGAGTTCTTCAGAACACTACCATTTTAGCAAATCGTTAAAAGTCTTATTTAATATTTCATTTGTTTTAATCAAAAAAAGGCAATTTACATGTTTTTATCCTTTTTTTTGATGGATATCTTGATATAGGCTTTTCTGAAATCAAACAAATCAGAATGTTTGCTGAATAGTCTTGGAAAGAACATTTTGATTTTAAAATACTGAAATTTTATCTTCTATCTAAGAAAATTACTTTAATACCAACATGTGAGAATATTTTATTTAAAAAGTTATTCATATTGGAGTTTTTTTTATTTATTACTTTGAAAAGCCATCCAAATTAATACCCAGAATGTTGCAATTATGATCACACATAAAAAAATCAACATAAAGGTATTCATTTATCAATTCTCCCAAAATATTAATTTTTTAACAAAAAAAGATCAAAACAAATAAAACCAAAAAATTAACAGTTAAACCAATTATAGCAATAATAAAAGCTTGATCAGAAAGATCTTCTCTAAGAAAAGAAATAGCTCAAAAAGCAATCTTTGCACCGAGAAAAGTCAACACTATTCCAAAACTCTACATGTTATTTTATACATTTCGCATGGAACATACATAATTACGTTTTATAAAAAATATTCAATTCTATTAATAATAATCAATGCTACCTTATTAGTAACATATATGAATACTTTATTTGAAAATTGCAATATTCCACAAAAATTCAGCTCAGAGTACCTCACGGTTAAATCACAATTTTTATCTAGGACAGTCGAATTATTAACAAAAACAATTCTTCACAAACTGCCTTTTATTTTCTGAAAACACCAA
>CALBLB010000287.1 GCA_937896115.1 uncultured Succinatimonas sp. | reverse complement strand
AAGCTCAATCAACGCGGTCACCACTATGGTACCGGCGTCATGAGCGTGCTTATGGATATTCTAAGACTTCAGAATATACGTAATGTCTACTCGTATGTGACTGAAGGAAATCCCCGTTCTGATTCATTGCATCGTAAGCTTGGATTTACCTATTGCGGTGTATTACATAAGACCGGTTATAAAAACGGTCGTTGGCTTGATGTGGAACTTTTGGAAAAACGTCTTTGCGATGAGGATTTTCGCGAAGAGCCTCAGGCGTTTGTTCCGGCATCCAAACTTGATAAAGCAGCCGTGGATAAGATTTTGGAAAATGCCAATCAGGAATTTGATTAAGTTTAGTTAATCATGATCAAGATCTTGCCGTCTTGCGCTGTAAAAGACGGCTTTTTTCGTCTAAAATCTTAACACTTTGCTATTGCAACCTTTTTTACTTTTAACAGGAGTTTTGCCATGTTCAATATGGGCAATATGATGAAGCAGGCGCAAATGATGCAGGAGCGTTTGCAGAAAGTTCAGGAAGAAATCGCTGCCATGGAGGTGACCGGGGAAGCCGGTGCCGGTATGGTCAAGGTTGTGATGTCAGGAACTCACGAAGTACGCAAAGTTCAAATCGACGATTCCGTAGCATCTGAGGATAAAGATATTTTAGAAGATCTTTTGGCAGCTGCTTTTAACGATGCCAATCGTCGCGTTGAAGAGACTTCCAAACAGAAGATGGCTACGGTTACAGGCGGTATCCAACTTCCTCCCGGATTGAAGATGCCGTTCTGATGAGTTCAAGTAAGCGTTTAGACGATCTTATTGCAGCTTTGCAGATCATGCCGGGCATAGGCCCGGTAAGCGCAGCGCGCATTGCCTATGCACTTCTTGATTATAAACGTCCTGAAGGTCTTAAGCTGTCTGAAATCCTGAAGTCAGCTTTAAATGAGATCGCCTTGTGTCCTGAGTGCCGAAATTATACGGATCAGGAAGGTCAGCGTTGCGCCATTTGCGAGGATTTTCATCGCCGTGATCGCGGTGTTTTGTGCGTGGTAGAGACGCCTCAGGATGTAGATGCCATAGAAAATTCCGGAATTTTCTTCGGCACCTATTATGTACTGCACGGTCACCTTTCTCCTCTTGACGGTGTAGGCCCGTCTGAACTCGGGCTTGATATATTGGCCTCAAGGCTTTCACAAGGTAAAGTGCATGAACTTATTTTGGCTCTTTCCCAATCTGTAGAAGGGGACGCAACGGCCCAGTACATCGCGGCCATAGCCAGGAAACATGGCGTGAAAGTCACGACGGTGGCTACCGGAGTACCGGTAGGCGGAGATATACGTTCAACGGATGGCTCGACCTTAGCCTTGTCCATAGAAAATCGCCGGGAATTTCGTTGATTAACCTTAGGATCTTATTTTTTTGATTTTTGCCTCTTTAAATTTTCTCCTTTGTCTCCATTTTTAAATCAGCGAAAGAAAAAGCATGAATTTAAGGAGAAATAAAATGGCGTATTTAGTTAACGGCAGAAACAATGCTCCTACCATTTTCGATATCTTCAACCGTCCTTTGTCAGATTTCGATTTTGCCGACGGTTCGTCTCACGGTAAATCTTTTTTGGTAGATGTAAGGGATATGGGGGACAGCTATATATTGGAAGCAGATCTTCCCGGTGCCAGAAAAGAAGACATTCATTTGAATTTTGAAGAAGGGATCCTTACTATTTCTGCATCGCATCATGTAAGCGGCGGTGAAGAAGGACAGGAAAACGGCTCTTATCTTATTCGTGAACGTACCGAAGGCGAATATCAGCGTTCCTTCAGATTTCAGGATGCCGATCCTGAACAGATCAGTGCCAGTTTCGAGCAGGCAAAATTGACGGTGATCCTAAAAAAGCAGCAGGCTCAAAAAGGTCGCAGGATCACCATTGCCTGATCTGAAAATATTTCATATCTTTAAGGCGGCGTAATAATAAGCGATGATGTAAACAAGCCGCCTGATTTTTGTTTTGATGCTCAATATCATGATGAAGAGCGTCAAAACTTCCTGAATAACGTATTCTTTTATCTTACTGGTGTCTTAACCGTTAGGTCATCGAAGACTCGACGTTTTTTTTCGGGACGTCGAGATCTAAATACCGGTAATAGTATTCGTCAAGCTCAGGATTTAAGCCGGTAAAATCCCTAACCAGTTTGAAAGCACTTTCAAGCTCTTTTTCATTAAGATCCGAGAAAAAATGCAGATCCTGGCTACAGCATTTGACCGCCAGGTATAAGGATGCTGCCAGAATGCGCGGCTCTTGGTGTTTGGTCGTGTGCCAAATATGGTGTTCCGTGGTTCCGAAAAAATCGCCGTCTGGTAAAAAGAAAGCGCCGTCGGTAAGATCTACGTCTATGGCTCTTTCAGAGGGGGCTTGGTAGCGGCTTGCTATGTCTTCAGCAGTTGCCGGAGGTTGTACCAGCATGCGCCATCCTGGGGCCAGAGCCTTATATGAAAATGACTCGTATTTCTCTTCTTTGCAGATCCCGGTTATGATCTCGGCCACTGCCAAAGCGGCATCTTCGTATTCTTTACCTTTGATGATCCCCAAAA
>CALBLB010000286.1 GCA_937896115.1 uncultured Succinatimonas sp. | reverse complement strand
ATTTGAAACGGTTTTTTTAAGGTGTGCCGGTATACGCGGCCCGTTGCGCAAAGGCACAACATCTGATCGGGTTATAGAGCTTGCAATAAGAAAAAAAACCAAACCGGGTCTTGCAATTGAAGTTATAGAAGAAATGCGCCGCAGGGGAGCTAAAGGGGTGCCGCCGGTGATATTAGATATGATTTATAAACTAAGAGCACTCTCCCGCGGCGACTTTCTTTAAGCTATTCTATGTTCTGAACCTGCTCACGCATCTGTTCAATAAGAACTTTAAAATCTACTGCCAGATGCGTAAGTTCAAGAGAGGAGGTTTTAGATGCCATGGTATTTGCTTCCCGATTGAATTCTTGCATCATGAAATCAAGACGTTTACCGCATAAGCCGCCTTTTTCCAAAACAGAGCGGGTTTGAGCAATGTGAGCACGTAACCTGTCATATTCTTCCTGAATATCGTCACGCTCGGCCATGAGAACCACTTCTTGTTCCAGTCTTTGTTCATCCAACTGTTCGTCAAGTTTGAAATTCTGCAGATGTTTTTTAAGTCTGATCATTTCAAGCTCGGTTAATTTTGGCAACATTTTTTCAATGCGGTTTAGACCGTTTTCAATTTGCACAAGTCTTTCTTCAAGGGCTTTTTTTAATTTTTCACCTTCTTGAATCCTTGATTTTTTTAGGTTTTTCAAAGCCTCGACAAAGGTTTTGTTTATACAAGCATTGATATCGGTGGTCACATCCTGTGCCGTGCTTAAAATGCCGGAAAAACTTAAAACATCAAGGCTGGACGGTGTTCTAAGCAGATCCTTTCCAAAAAAATCTTCGATCCTTGTAAGGGTATTTTTAAGTGCATAAAGCCTATTTTGATCTACATTAAAGTTGTTTTGTACTTTGTAAGTTACACTGATGTTGCATTCTGCTTTTCCACGAAAAAGTTCCTTACTCGCAATTTCGCGTAAAGATAAAGCCAGGGCCTGAATTTTCGGATCGTCACTTCTTAAGGAAAATTCAAAAAAACGGTTGTTAACGCTACGCAGATCAACGCAAATTTCAAAATCATTAAATGAAAATTGTGCGTGTCCTGAGCCTGTCATGCTGCTGATTTGATTCATTATTCGGTCCTTTTGCTGTGGGCAGTCAAACGACCTTTTCGTTCCTGCTCTCTATACGTTATGAAGGACAAATATATTAAAAAAATGCTGTATGATATGAAAAATTTTTTTAGAGAGAGTTGTTATGCAGGAATATCAGCGCAAATTCATCGAGTTGGCACTTGAGCGCGGAGTGCTCAAATTCGGCAGTTTCATTCTCAAGTCAGGTCGTGTCAGCCCGTATTTTTTTAACGCCGGCGGATTCTCTACCGGGGAAGATCTTGCAAAACTCGGTGCCTGCTACGCACATGCGTTGATGGATGCCGGAATTGATTTTGACGTGCTTTTCGGACCGGCTTATAAGGGTATTCCTTTGGCCTGTGCTACGGCTATGGCGTTAAGTCTTGAGCATAACCGCAATGTTCCTTGGTGTTTTAATCGTAAAGAGAAAAAAGATCATGGTGAAGGCGGCAATTTAGTCGGCTCGGCACTTAAAGGTAAAGTTCTTTTGATAGACGATGTGATCACCGCCGGAACTGCTATCAGAGAGTCTGCTGAGATCATCAGAGCAAACGGAGCGGAGTTTACTGCGGCGCTTATCGCTTTAAACCGTAAAGAAAAAGGGCGCGGAGAGAAAAGTGCCATTGCTGAGGCTGAAGATGAGCTTGGCATCAAGGTGATATCCATAGTTTCATTTGATGATCTTCTGGAATATGTGAAGAAAGATCCTAAGCTTTCTGAGCATATAGATGCGATGCATAAGTATCGCGAACAATACGGAGTTTGATCAGTTCTCTTTGTCTAAGGAGGAACGCAAAAGTTCCTCCTCATTTGTTGCTTTGTGTTGTGCTAATGCAGAGCGCATGCTGAAAGTACAACCGCAGTAACGTTGATTGTAGAAGCCGATCTCTTTTACCAATTCATAGCGTCTTCCCACCAATCCTTGTTTTCTCCAGTCGGTATCCCAATAAACGGTGCCCGGAACACGTTGTTCGGCTCGGTATCCGGCTTCGTCAACTTGAGTTTTGCTTTTCCATCTTGAGGTTGCAAGGGTGGTGGTAAAAACTTTGATCCCGCGCGATAAGGCAAATTCTGCCGTGACTTTGAGTCGCATAAAAAAGCACTCGTTACAACGCTCTCCCCGTTCAGGACTGTCCTCAAGTCCCTTTATGCATGAAAACCAATCCTTAACGCAGTAATCTCCGACAACGGCTTCAAGATCCAAAAGTTTTGCCAGATGTAACCATTCATCACGACGTTTTTCATATTCTTTTGCAGGATGGATGTTGGGATTGAAAAAAAACAGTATCGGTTTTAATCCGTGGTAAATCATGCATTCCAGTACGGCAGTAGAACAGGGGGCACAACAACAATGCAGTACGGGATGTTTTTCTCCGAGAGGAACATCTAGTTTGGTTCTGGGTGTGGAAAGGCCGTAGTTTTGGGGAAGAGTGAAATCCATACTATAATTCTGCGCTGTTTTGAGTTTTTTAATGTGAACGGCAGTATACCGCGTATTTATTTGACAAGTCGGAAATACTAAACAGCCGGTGCTTAGATATGGCTATTACTTTTAATGCCTGATTAAGAGGAATTTTCATGAAAAAAAACATGCACATTAGCAGATCGGTAAGTCGCATGTGGTTTTCTTTGGCAGTAATAATTTGTGCCGTAGTTTGTACAGCGTGGGCTTTTGTTTGTGATTCAACTCCCAGAGTACTAATGCCTCAGTTGGCAGGTATAGTAGCTTGTTCCGGCGCTTTATTGGTATGGATCTTTTTTGAGCTTAACCGTCGCACTTTATGGTTTTTCCTGATCCTGTCTGCCCTGTACTCTTCAGTTCCCTTAATCAGACTTTGCATAGGATCTGCGTTAAGACCTGCTGAATTTTTGGTAAGTATTGAAGCAGCCGCAGCTGCTTTTGTGCCCATTATGTTTTTTTGGTTTCTGGCAGGGCAGACAAAAAAGAACTGGTTAAAAAAGTTAAGCTGTTTGTTCGTATACATGCTGACAGTAGCCTTGGTAATTTTTCCGGGTTCACTTTGGGCATATTTTATTGCCATGAAACAGTTGCTTACCTCCGATATCATTCTGGCATTGGCTCAGACTAATTCAGATGAAAGCAAGGAATATTTTCAAGCTCATGCTGATGTTAAATGGGCTTTGGCCGCACTGTTTACGCTGGTTCTTGCAGTACTGTTCGTATGGTTATTAAGAAGGAGCGGGATCGGAACATGCCGCAGATTCAAGGGACGCTTTGAATGCGGGATCATGTTGTTTGTGTTAAGTCTCTACGAACTTTTTAATGTTTTACCTTCCGTACCTTATCTTGCCACGTCTGTTTTAAAAGTTACGGGTACTCAGCTTAAGCAATATGAACATTATGCACAACGCAGCGGTGATCGGGCTGCGCGTCTGGCCAAAATTGGCGGTATTACTTGTAAAAAAGGGCATGCCGGAATTTATCTGCTGGTTATCGGTGAATCGGCTACCCGTGATCATATGCAACTTTATGGTTACACAAGAGAAAACACCCCTTTTATGTCTTCGTTAAAACAAGATGGAAATACTTTTTATTTTGATAGAGCTTATTCAAGTTTTCCTCAAACCGTTCCAGCGTTGACCTATGCTCTTACAGGAAAAAATCAATATAACGGCGCGGATCTTTTAGATTCATTTTCACTGATTGAAATTGCAAGAAAGGCCGGGTTTGAGATTTATTGGCTTTCAAATCAACGTAAGATAGGCGTTTATGAGACTCCGATATCGGTCATTGCTTCTGCTGCCGATCATGAGATTTGGTTAAACAATACTGCAAAGATGTACAGCCTTTTTCTAGACGGAGAACTTGTTGATCGTTTCCCGGATCTTGCCGATAAAGACAATGCTTTGGTTGTCGTGCATCTGATGGGAAGTCATGAACGCTATGCCGAACGCACCCCTGAGAAGTTCAAAGTTTATTCGGGTGCCAAAGATCCGCGCATAGACGATTATGATGCGAGTATTTTGTATACTGATGATAATCTGCGCAGACTTTATCAGAAGATCTCGACACATCCGCGTTTTCAGGCAATGGTTTATTTTTCCGATCATGGCGAGGATTTGAATACTCTGTTTGATCATAATCCTGCGCAATTTACTTTCCAAATGGTACGCATTCCTTTGATGATCAAAGTGTCCGATGCCTATGCACGGGTAAACAAAGATATTACTCAGTCCCTGCGAACTCACGGAAAAAATTTATGACTAACGATCTGCTTTTTGATCTTATGTGCGGAATGATGGGACTTGCCGGTATGCCGCAGTACCGCGCAGCGTTTGATCTTTCTTCCCCATCATACAGGTTGAATAAAGAACAGGGAGCAACCATGCACGGTAAAGTGAAGGTTATGAGTGATCCGCTTTTTAATCGTTAGGTAAAGAAAACAGCATAAACAAGCAAAAAAATCGGATTTTCGCTTGATTGAAAAAAAAGAAAGTGTAAAATACACGCACGTTTTACCGACCGAGGATAAAAAGGTTCGAGTAAAAGCCAGCCCTACGTCTTAAAGATGCGGCTGAGGAAACTCCCTCTGATCTTGAGGGAATTGTTGATAAAGCGGCACCTCCTCTTGTAAGGTTACAGGAAGGCGGGTGTTCGCATGTTCTTTTTATATGGAGTCTGCAATGCAGAATCAGAGAATTAGGATCCGTCTTAAGGCTTACGATCACAGATTAATCGACCATTCGACCGCTGAGATCGTTGAAACCGCTAAACGTACCGGTGCTCAGGTACGCGGACCGATCCCGCTCCCCACTCGTAAGGAGCGCTACACCGTCCTTATTTCCCCGCACGTTAACAAAGATGCCCGTGACCAGTACGAAATCCGTACCCATAAGCGTCTTGTTGACATCGTGGAGCCGACCGAGAAGACCGTTGACGCTCTCATGCGTCTGGACCTCGCTGCCGGTGTGGATGTGCAGATCAGCCTTCGCTAACAGATAGGGGAATAATACAATGTCAATCGGTTTAATCGGCCGCAAACTTGGTATGACCCGTGTGTTCAACGAGAACGGCAAATCTGTTCCGGTGACCGTCATTCAGGTTGAGGCAAACCGCGTTACTCAGATAAAGAACGCAGAAACTGATGGCTATACCGCCATTCAGGTAACCACCGGCGAGCGTAAAGCCAGCCGTATGACCAAGGCTGAGATCGGCCACTTTGCCAAATCCGGCGTTGCAGCTGGCAGAGGCTTGTGGGAGTTCCGTCTTGAGCCTTCTGAGCTCGAAGCCTATCAGTTAGGTTCCGAAATCAAAGTTGACGCCTTCAAGGATGTCAAAAAAGTTGACGTTACCGGTCAGTCCAAAGGTAAGGGCACTGCTGGTACCATCAAGCGCTATCACTTCCTGCATCAGGATTACACCCACGGTAATTCACGTTCACACCGTGTTCCCGGTTCCACCGGTCAGAATCAGACCCCTGGTCGCGTGTTCAAGGGTAAGAAGATGGTAGGCCATATGGGCAGTGAGAGAGTTACCGTTATGGATCTTGAACTGGTTCGTATTGACTCCGAGCGCAACTTACTCCTCGTTAAGGGTGCTGTACCTGGTGCCAATAACGGCGACGTAATCGTAAGGCCAAGTGTCAAAGCTTAACCCGAGGTATAGAAAATCATGGAATTAAAGATGATTGGCGCTGACAAGCCGCTGGAAGTGTCAGACACCACCTTCGGTCGTGAGTTCAATGAGCCGTTAGTTCATCAGGTAGTAGTTTCCTATCTGAGCACTGCCCGTGCCGGCACTAAGGCTCAGAAGACTCGTTCCGAAGTCTCCGGCGGCGGCAAGAAGCCGTTCCGTCAGAAGGGAACCGGCCGCGCCCGTGCAGGTTCATCCCGTTCTCCGTTGTGGAGAGCCGGTGGCAAGATTTTTGCTGCTAAGCCTCAGGATTGGACCCAGAAGATCAACCGCAAGATGTATCGTGTTGCCATGCGCAGCATTCTTTCTGAGCTCGTCCGTCAGGATCGCTTGGTGGTTGTGGACAACTTCTCTGTGGAAGATTGCAAGACCAAGACTCTGGTTGCCAAGCTCAAGAGTATGGATCTTAAGCAGGCTCTGATTGTTACCGACGCTTTTGACGAAAATCTCGTTCTTGCGTCCCGCAATCTTTACAAGGTAGACGTCTGCCAGCCGGGAACTTCCGAGTTCAACCCCGTCAACCTGATTGATTACGACAAGGTGGTTATGACTTCCGCCGCTGTCAAGAAGGTAGAGGAGATCCTGAAATGATTTCTGACGTACGTTTACTTAAAATTATCGTTGCTCCGGTTGTTACCGAAAAGAGCACTGCAGTTGCCTCCAAGGGCACTTACGTGTTCAAGGTTGCAAGCGATGCCACCAAGGAAGAGATCAAGGCAGCTGTTGAGAAGCTCTTCAACGTTACCGTCTCCAACGTCCGTACTTTGAATGTGCAGGGTAAATCCCGTCGCACCGTTCACGGCATCGGCAAGCGTTCTGACTGGAAGAAAGCCTATGTGACTCTTCCTGAGGGAACCAATATCGACGTCACGACTGCTGCACAGCAGGCTGATAAGGAGAGCAAATAATGGCTATCATTAAAGCAAAGCCTACCTCCCCGGCTCGCCGTCACGTTGTCCAGATCAAGACCCCTGGCCTCTGGAAGGGCGGCCCTTACACTCCTCTCGTGGTTGAGAAGCGCAAGACCGGCGGACGTGACAACTACGGTCACATTTCTACCCGTCATATCGGCGGCGGTCATAAGCAGCGCTATCGTTTGATCGACTTTAAGCGTCAAAAGGATGGCATCGAGGCCCGCGTTGAGCGTATTGAGTATGATCCTAATCGTTCTGCTCACATCGCTTTGGTGCTTTATAAGGACGGCGTCCGTTCTTATATCCTTGCTCCTAAGGGATTAAAAGCCGGTGATACCGTGATTTCAGGTGCAAATGCTCCTATTGAAGTCGGTAATACTCTCCCTATGGAAAATATTCCTCTTGGTACCGTTATCCATGCCGTCGAACTCGTTCCCGGTAATGGTGCTCAGTTTGCCCGTTCTGCCGGTGCTTACTGTGAACTGCTGGCCAAGGAAGGTCAGTACGTGACTTTGCGTATGCGCTCAGGCGAAATGCGTCGCGTTTTGGCCGCAGGCCGTGCGACCATCGGTGAGATTGGCAATGGTGAGCACATGCTCGCTCAGTTGGGCAAAGCGGGTGCCAAGCGTTGGCGCGGTATCCGTCCTACTGTTCGCGGTATGTCAATGAACCCTATTGACCATCCGCATGGCGGTGGCGAGGGCCGTAACAAGGGTATTCAGCCGCGTTCACCGTGGGGTACTCCTTGCAAGGGCTACAAGACCCGCAAGAACAAGCGTACTGAGAAGTACATTGTTCATCACCGTTAATCGTATAGCGAGGATTTAAAATGCCACGTTCTCTGAAGAAAGGACCTTTCATTGACGAGTCCTTACTGAAGAAGGTTCAGCAGAGCCAGCAGTCCGGCGATAAGAAGCCCATCAAGACCTGGTCACGCCGTTCCGTCATCATTCCGACCATGATCGGAATGACCATTGCAGTTCACAACGGCCGTCAGCATGTTCCCGTATTTGTGACCGAAGATATGATTGGCCACAAGCTCGGTGAGTTTGCTCCGACCCGTACCTTCCATGGTCACGCTGCTGCCGCTGATGCGAAAGCCGCTAAATAGGAGTAACCATAATGGAAGTTAAAGCTGTTCATCGTTACGCTCGTTCTTCTGCACAGAAGACCCGTCTGGTTGCTGATCAGGTTCGCGGTCTTCCCGTTCAGAAGGCTCTCGATCTGCTTAAGTTCAGCCCCAGAAAGGCTGCTGCGTTGATTCGTAAAGTTGTGCTCTCTGCCGTTGCCAACGCCGAACACAACAACTCCATGGATGTCGATTCTCTCGTGATTTCCAAGATCATGGTTGATGAAGGTCCGTCCCTCAAACGCATCATGCCGCGTGCCAAGGGCCGTGCCGATCGCATCGTGAAGCGTACCTCTCACATCACCGTTTACGTTGCGGATCAGGAGTAAAAATGGGCCAGAAAATTAATCCTAATGGGATCCGTTTGGGCATCACCAAGCCTTATGTTTCAACTTGGTATGCTTCAAGCAAGGTTTTCCCTGCCAACGTTAAAAGCGATAATGAAGTTCGTAAGTTTTTAACCAGCGAACTTAAGAATGCTTCTGTGTCCAAGATCGTAATCGATCGTCCTGCAAAGAGCATTCGCGTAACCATCTGCACCGCTCGTCCTGGCATCGTTATCGGTCGCAAGGGTGAGGACGTTGAGAAGTTGCGCAGACAGATCGCCAAGATTGCTGGAGTTCCTGCTCAGGTCAACATCAGCGAGATCCGTAAACCTGATCTCGATTCCAAGATCGTTGCCGACAGCATCGCTTCACAGCTTGAGCGTCGCGTTATGTTCCGTCGCGCCATGAAGAAGGCCATCCAGAACGCAATGCGTGCCGGTGCCAAGGGCGTTAAGATTGAAGTTTCCGGCCGTTTGGGCGGTGCTGAAATTGCTCGTACCGAATGGTTGCGTGAAGGCCGCGTTCCTTTGCACACTCTGCGTGCTGACATCGATTATGCAGTGTCAGAAGCCGTAACCACCTACGGTGTGATCGGTGTTAAGGTTTGGATCTTCAAGGGCGAAATCTTAGGCGAATTGCCTTTGGCTCAGGAAGAAGCAGACGATCGCAATGGCTCTGTGGCTCCTGCCGGACGCAGACACCGTCGTGACGACAATCAGGCCCGTAACGGCCGTGGCCGTCGCGGACAGGCTGCTGACAAAGCAGCTTCCGCTGGCAAAAAGGCCGATGCCGCTCCAGCCGATGAAAAGGCTGAGTAACGGAGGATTTTAAATGTTACAGCCGAAACGTACTAAATATCGTAAGACTCAGAAGGGCCGCAACGAGGGTCTGTGCTATGCAGGTTCTAAGGTTGACTTCGGTGAGTTCGGTTTGAAAGCCACTTCCCGCGGTCAGATCACTTCTCGTGAAATTGAAGCTGCCCGTCGCGCATTCACTCGTGAGATGAAGCGTGCTGGTAAAGTCTGGATCCGTGTGTTCCCCGACAAGCCTATCACTCAGAAAGCTCTCGGTGTTCGTATGGGTAAAGGCAAGGGCACCGTCGAGTATTGGGTAGCTCCCATTCAGCCCGGCCGTGTTCTCTTTGAAATCGGCGGTATTCCCGAGGAAGTTGCTCGTGAGGCTTTCCGCCTTGCTTCAGCAAAGCTTTCCGTGACTACCACTTTTGTTCGTAAGCAGGTGATCTAATGCAGAGCAACGAGTTACGTAATAAGTCGGTTGAAGAGCTTAAGACTGAGCTTGCCAACCTCAACCGCGAGCAGTTCAATCTGCGTTTTCAGCTCAAAACTGCCCAGTTGCAGCAGACTGACAACGTAAGAAAGGTTCGCCGCGATATTGCCCGCGTCAAGACCATTCTTGCACAAAAGCAAAACAGCGCAAACTGAGAGGAAGAATAAATGTCTGAAGAACAGAATGCCGTCAAAGCTTCACGTTCCCTCCGCGGACGCGTTGTTTCCGACAAGATGCAGAAGGCCTGCGTGGTTGCCGTTGAGCGCCGCGTTCAGCACCCTGTTTACGGCAAGACCGTGACCCGTACCACTAAGTTCCACGTGGCGGATCCTGAGAATGTCGCAAAAGTTGGCGATTTGGTCGAGATTTGCGAAGGCCGTCCCGTTTCCAAGACCATTTCTTGGAGATTGAGCAAGGTCATCGAGAAAGCTCAGGCCTGATTAATCCTCAATTTTGGATTAATTTGAATTAATAAACTAAACCGTAACGGCTTTTCGTTGCGGTTTTTTTATATTTATGTTATCTTGTAGCGCCTTCTGATTTAAAGATTCGGAAGGTTTGTATTTTTTCTTTAACCGGAGCATTTGAAATGATCCAGATGCAGAGCATGCTTGACGTTGCCGACAACTCGGGCGCACGTGCTGTAATGTGTGTGAAGGTCCTTGGTGGCTCTCACCGCCGTTACGCAGGCATTGGCGACATCATTAAGGTGTCTGTCAAAGATGCGATCCCTCGCGGCAAGGTTAAGAAGGGCGATGTTGTTGACGCAGTCGTAGTACGCACCAAGAAAGGCGTGCGCCGTCCTGACGGTTCACTCATCCGCTTTGATAGTAACGCTGCAGTTCTTTTGACTGCACAGCATGAGCCTATTGGCACCCGTATTTTCGGACCTGTTACTCGCGAATTGCGTACCGAACAGTTCATGAAGATCGTGTCTTTGGCTCCTGAAGTACTCTAATTTAAGAGGATATCAGTAACATGGCAGCGAAAATTCGCACCAATGACGAAGTGATCGTCATTACTGGCAAGGATAAGGGCAAGACCGGCAAAGTCACCCGCGTACTTACCAAGGAGCACAAAGTGCTGGTTGAGGGCATCAATGTCCACAAGAAGCACCAGAAGGCTAACCCTAACATTGGCCAGGAAGGCGGAATTGTCAATATTGAGGCTCCTGTGGACGTCTCAAACGTTGCAATTTATAACCCCGATTCCAAGAAAGCTGACCGTGTGGGCTTCCGTGAAGAAGACGGCAAGAAAGTCCGTTTCTTCAAGTCCAACGGCAAAATCATTGCCTCCAGCGCCAAGTAAGGTAATTTAAAGGAGAATAACGATGGCGAAACTGCATGATTTATACAAGCAGGAAGTAATCAAAGCCTTAACCGAACAGTTTGGTTACAAAACGGTCATGCAAGTCCCTCGGATTGTGAAGATCACCCTGAATATGGGTGTTGGTGAAGCACGTACTGACAAGAAGATCCTTGAAAACGCAGCACGTGATATGGCCGCTATCTCCGGCCAGAAGCCTTTAATCACCAAGGTTCGCAAGTCCGTAGCGGGCTTCCAGATTCGTGAAGGCTACCCTATCGGCTGCAAGGTCACCCTGCGCGGCGAGCGTATGTGGGAGTTCCTCGAGCGTTTGATTGTGATTGCTATTCCGCGTATCCGCGATTTCCGTGGACTTTCTGCCAAGTCATTTGACGGCAGAGGAAATTACTCCATGGGCGTGCGCGAGCAGATCATTTTCCCTGAGATCGACTATGACAAGGTAGACGCTGTGCGTGGTCTTGATATCACCATTACCACCACCGCCAAGACCGACGAAGAAGGCAGAGCTCTGTTGAAGGCTTTTGACTTCCCGTTCCGTACTCAGGCCGCTAAATAATTCGAGGACGAAGAACCTATGGCTAAAACCTCAATGATAAACAGAGATCTGAAGAGAAAGGCTCTTGCCGATAAATATCGCGCAAAGCGTTCAGAGCTCAAAAAGATTATTTCAAGTGTGTCCTCTACCGAGGAAGAGCGCTTCCAGGCTGTTATGGATCTTTCCAAACTGCCGCGTGATTCCAGCCCTTCACGTCAGCGCAATCGCTGCTCCGAGACTGGTCGTCCGCACGGTTATCTGCGCAAATTCGGTCTTTCCCGCATCAAACTGCGTGAGCATATGATGCGCGGTGAAATCCCTGGTCTGCACAAGGCAAGCTGGTAAAGAGGAAATACACACATGATGCAAGATCCTATTGCGGATTTGTTAACCCGCATCCGTAACGGCCAGGCTGCTGGCAAAGTTGCAGTTACCGTTCCTTCTTCCAAGCAGAAACTGGCAATTGCCAATCTGTTGGTTAAAGAAGGTTACATTGCCTCCGTCCAGGAAGTCGGCGATGTCAAGAAAGTTTTGGAAATCGGTCTTAAGTATTATGAAGGCAAACCGGTTGTCGAGCTGATTCAGCGCGTCTCCCGTCCTGGTCTTCGCATTTACAAGAAGTGCCGCGATTTGCCCCGTATCATGAACGGTTTGGGCATTGCCGTGATTTCCACTTCCCAAGGCATTATGACTGACCGCGCCGCACGTAAGGGCGGTTTAGGCGGCGAAGTTATCTGCTACGTCGCATAAGGGAGGAGACATGTCTCGTATTGCTAAGGAAATTATTCCTATCCCCCAGGGTGTCGAAGTTGTTGTCGACGGTCAGAAAGTCACCGTTAAATCCAAAAAGGGTGAACTGAGCCTCGATACTCACAATTCCGTGACTGTAAGCGTTGTTGACAATGCTATTAAGGTTTCCGTTAATAATGATTCAACCGAAGCCAATATGCAGTCCGGCACCACCCGTGCTCTGCTTCACAATTATGTGACCGGCCTTGATAAGGGTTTCGAAAGAGCTCTGAAGCTCGTCGGTGTTGGTTACAGAGCTCAGGCTCAGGGCAAAACCATCAATTTAGTTGTTGGTTATTCGCATCCTGTCAATTATGAGCTTCCTGAAGGTGTTACCGCCGAGACTCCTACTCAGACTGATATTATCCTCAAAGGATATGATAAGGCTGTTTTAGGTCAGGTCGCTGCAAATCTTCGTGAGATCCGTCACCCTGAACCCTATAAGGGAAAAGGGATCCGTTATGCTGACGAAGTGATTCATCTCAAAGAAGCTAAGAAGAAATAATAGGGTGGGTTAACATGTTTGAGAAAAAACAGGCTCGTCTGCGCCGTGCTGGCAAGTCCCGCGCAAAGATGCATGAGCTGGGTGTGACCCGTCTGGTCGTTACCCGTACTCCGCGTCACATTTACGCACAGATTATCAGTGCTGATAATCGCGTTTTAGCAACTGCAAGCACTCTTGAAAAAGAGCTTGTGAAGGATCTGAAGTACACCGGAAACGTTGAAGCTGCTAAGGTTATCGGTAAGGTTGTTGCCGAACGTGCCAAAGCCGCTTCCGTTGAAACCGTGGCTTTTGATAGATCCGGTTATCAGTATCACGGCCGTGTCGCAGCTTTAGCTGATGCAGCCCGCGAAGCCGGCCTTAAGTTCTAGGAGTTGTGCAAATGCAACATAAAGAAGAATCCCAGGCAGGCGAGCTGCAGGAAAAATTGGTTGCTGTTAACCGTGTAGCCAAAGTGGTCAAAGGTGGTCGTATTTTTTCGTTCACCGCTTTGACTGTGGTCGGTGACGGTAACGGTAAAGTAGGCTTCGGTTACGGCAAAGCCGGCGAAGTCCCCGCTGCTATTCAGAAAGCTATTGAGCAGGCAAGACGTAACGTCAACAATAACATCACCTTGAATAATGGCACTTTGTTCCATGCTGTTAAAGGTGAGCATTCAGGCGCTATGGTTTATATGCAGCCTGCTGCAGAAGGTACCGGTATTATTGCCGGCGGTGCTATGCGTGCTGTCCTCGAAGTAGCCGGCGTACGTAACGTTTTGGCTAAAGCCTACGGTTCCACCAACCCTATCAACGTGGTTCGTGCTACTGTTGCTGCTCTTGCTTCTATGCGTACTCCTGAGACCGTCGCTGCTAAACGCGGTCTTACCGTGAAAGAAATTCTGGAGTAAAAAATGGCTGAGAAAAAAACCATCAAAGTTACCCAGACCAAGAGCACCATCGGTCGTTTGCCTAAGCATATCGAAACCATGCGCGGTTTGGGTCTGCGTCGTATCAATCATACTGTGGAACTTGAAGATACCCCTTCAGTTCGCGGCATGATCAACAAAGTTAGCTACATGGTTAAGGTCGAGGAGTAAGCAATGCGTCTTGATTCTTTACAGCCTGCTGAGGGTGCACACCGTAAACACGTACGTGTTGGTCGTGGCATCGGCTCCGGTCTCGGCAAAACCTGCGGCCGCGGTATCAAAGGTGCCGGCGCACGTAAGAGCGCTCACAAGCGTCCCGGTTTCGAAGGCGGTCAGATGCCTATGAAGATCCGTCTGCCTAAATTCGGTTTCTGGTCCAAAAAAGCTACTGAGACTACTTCGGTTACTTTGAATGACCTTAACCGCGTTGAAGGCGATGTGATCGATTTGGAGGCTTTGCAGAAGGCTCGCTTGGTCACTAAGAAGATCAAATATGTGAAAGTTGTTCTTTCCCGTGTTCCTGATTTTAATAAGAAAGTGACTGTTAAGGGCTTGGGCGTCACCCCTGCTGCCAAGGCTGCTATCGAAGCTGCCGGCGGATCTGTGGAAATCGCCGATTACATCACTGCTGCTGCCGAGCGTTTGGGCGCTTCCAAGAAGCGTACTGCTGCTAAGGCTAAGGCTCGTATCGAGAAGGTCCTGAAAGAAGGCATTAAGAAGCCTGCCAAGAAGGTCCGTACCGAGAAGCCTGCCAAGTAATTTAAAGGCGCCCGAGAGGGCGCCCTTCATATGAGGTTCTCATGGCTAGAAAATCGCTATTTGACAGAAGCCGCGAAGCAATGGACAAAGCTGAGAAAAGCTCCGGCAAAGGGGAGATCCGTCAGCGCCTGTTCTTTGTGTTCATCGGTCTGGTGCTGTTCAGACTCGGGTCGTTCGTACCAGTTCCCGGTGTGAATGCCGACGTTCTGCAGCGCGTTTTCGATGAGCAGAGCGGAACCATTTTAGGCATGTTCAATATGTTTTCAGGCGGAGCTTTATCAAGAGCTTCTGTTCTGGCATTGGGGATCATGCCTTACATCTCGGCTGCAATTATCATCCAGCTTTTGGCTGTGATTAACAAAAATCTGGCTGAACTGCGCAAAGAAGGTGAGTCAGGCCGTCGTAAAATAACTCAATATACCCGTATTTCCACTTTATTCCTTGCCGCGTTGCAGGGTATGGGTATCGCTACCGGCATACCTAATATGGTTCCGGGACTTGTCGATAATCCGGGTTTGGGATTTTATTTTGTAACGACCATGAGTTTGGTGACCGGTACCATGTTGCTGATGTGGCTTGGCGAACAGATCACCGAAAGAGGTATCGGAAACGGTATTTCTCTCATCATTTTTGCTGGTATCGTTGCCGGTTTGCCCAGTGCTTTGGGCAGAACTTTTGAACAGTCCCGTCAGGGCGATCTCTCGACTATCGCATTGCTGATAATCGGCGTCGTCGTTGTTTTGGTGACGTTCTTTGTGGTATTCGTCGAACGCGGACAGCGCAGAATCGTAATTGAGTATGCCAAGCGTCAGATGGGTAATCGCATTTATTCACAGCCGCGCTCCAACCTTCCTTTGAAGATCAATATGTCCGGTGTGATCCCCGCAATTTTTGCGTCGTCGATCATTTTGTTCCCCGGTACTGTTGTTTCATGGTTTGGTCAGGGCGATAATCCCGTTGCAAATGTTTTAAGTGAGATTTCGCTTTTCATTCAGCCGGGTCAGCCGCTTTATGAGTTGCTCTATGCAGCAGCCATAGTGTTCTTTACTTTCTTCTATACCGCTCTGATTTTTAATCCCAGAGAGGTTTCGGAGAATTTGAAAAAGAGTGGTGCGTTCATTCCGGGAATTCGTCCCGGTGAACAGACGGCCAGGTTTATCGATAAGGTGATGACCAGATTAACCCTTTCGGGTTCCATTTATATGGTTTTGGTCTGCTTGGTACCGCAATTGCTGATGAACTGGTTCAATGTACAGTTCTATTTCGGCGGTACATCTTTGCTCATTATCGTCGTGGTAACGATGGATTTTGTCGCTCAGTTGCAGAGTCATATGATGAATCAGCAGTATGGCGATATAATGAAGAAAGCTAACCTTAGAAATTACGGTCGTTAGATTTAAAAGTTTGGAGATACAAGATGAAAGTTGGTGCTTCCGTTAAGAAGATGTGCCGCAACTGCAAAGTTGTTCGTCGTCACGGTGTTGTCCGCATTATTTGTTTAAACCCTAAGCATAAGCAGCGTCAGGGCTAATGCTTGACTATTTTGAGTTGACCGTAAGGAAATACTCAGATATAATTATACAGTTACGGCACTGGACATATGTCCGGTGCCTTTTCTGACATTGCCAAATAGGCACTATAAGTTGGCTGTCGTGTATCCTGAACGGGCTTTGCGGCAGCTGTGTTTTTATTTACCTTCTTTTTAGGAGATCGATAGTGGCCCGTATAGCTGGCATCAATGTGCCTGATAATAAGATTGCCGCGATTGCTTTGCAGTCGATTTTCGGCATCGGCCCTACCCGTGCACGCGATATTCTCGCCGCCGCCGGAATTGAAGCCAATTCCAAATTCAAAGATTTAGACGAAGCTTCTGTGGATAAGGTCCGCGCTGAAGTTGCCAAATACACTGTAGAAGGCGACTTAAGACGTGAGATCACCATGAACATCAAGCGTCTCATTGACCTCGGAACCTACCGCGGTCTGCGTCACCGTCGCGGCTTACCTGTCCGCGGTCAGCGTACTAAGACCAATGCCCGTACCCGTAAGGGTCCGCGCAAGAGCGTGAAGAAGTAAGGAGACAGCGAGATGGCTGAAGAAATCAAAGAGACCGCCGCACAGGCACCCGCCGCAGCTGCTCCAGCAGTCCGCCGCGGTAAGCGTTCCAAAAAACAGATTGCAGACGGTGTCGCACACATCCATGCATCTTTCAATAACACCATTGTTTCCATTTCCGACCGTCAGGGCAACGTGCTTTCATGGGCTACTGCCGGTGGTTCAGGATTCCGTGGCTCCCGTAAGTCCACTCCGTATGCTGCTCAGGTAGCTGCAGAGCGTGCCGGCGAATCCGCCAAAGAATACGGTGTTAAGAACCTTGAAGTTCTCGTGAAGGGACCAGGTCCTGGACGTGAGTCTTCTATCCGTGCTCTTAATGCGCTCGGTTACAAGATCACCAACATCACTGATGTTACCCCTATCCCTCACAACGGTTGCCGTCCGCCCAAAAAGCGCCGTGTTTAACCATAATCAAGTTTCTGGAGAAAGATAAATGGCAAAATATACAGGTTCAGCCCTGAAATTAAGCCGCCGCGAGGGTGTTGACTTATTCCTTAAGTCTGGTGTCCGTGCAATTGAGACCAAGTGCCGCGACAGACTGACCGTTGTTCCTGGTCAGCACGGTGCTAATAAGCCCCGCTTGTCCGATTACGGTGTGCAGTTGCGTGAAAAACAGAAAGTCCGTCGTATTTACGGCGTACTTGAGCGTCAGTTCCGTAACTATTACAAGAAGGCTGCCCGTTTGCCCGGTAATACCGGTGAGAACCTTTTACAGCTTCTCGAAGGTCGTCTGGACAATGTCGTTTACCGTATGGGCTTTGGTTCCACTCGTATGGAAGCCCGTCAGCTGGTTAGCCACAAGGCTATCACTGTGAACGACCGCGTAGTGAATATTCCTTCATACGAAGTAAAACCCAACGATGTGATCGCTGTACGCGAGAAGGCTAAGAAGCAGAGCCGTATTAAATCAGCTCTTGATTTGGCCGGTCAGCGTGCCTTAAAGCCTACTTGGATTGATGTCGATCAGGATAACCTGAAAGGCACTTTCAAGAGCAAGCCTGAGCGTGCCGAGTTGCCTGCTGACATCAAGGAAGCTCTCATCGTCGAGTTGTACTCGAAGTAATAACGGCATCTGTGCCAACACCTAACTTATAAGTGGGGAATTTCTAGTGTCTGTTTGTGAACTGCTGAAACCTAAGCCAGTGGATTTCACTGAAATCGGCCCGAATAAAGCTCATGTTGTCCTTGAGCCTTTGGAGCGTGGTTTCGGTCATACTCTGGGTACAGCTCTCAGCGGAGTACTGCTCAAGACTTTTCCTGGTACTGCGGTTGATGCCGTACGTATTGACGGAGTAAAAGACGAGACTGACTCCAAATCAGACCTTGGCGAGTCGATTTTTGAGGTGATCATGAACTGCAAGGAACTTGCAGTTAAATCTGAAACTCCTCTGAACGAACCTGTCTGGGTCAAAGCTGAGAAAAAGGGAGCTGGAAAAATTACCGCTGCCGATTTTGCGTGCCCGGAAGGAATTAGTTTTGTCGATCCTGAAGCTGTTGTTTGCACTTTGAAGGATGATAAGTCTTCCGCCTCTGTAGGCTTGCGTATATCGTCAGGTTGCGGTTATGTTCTGGCATCCTCTGATGAGCATGTTCCCGTCTCTGAAGAAGGTGATATTCTCATTGACGCAAGTTATACACCGGTGCGCCGTTTCGTTTACGGAACCGAAGCAGCACGTGTTGAACAGCGCACTGATTTAGATCGTTTGGTCATCGATATCGAGACCAACGGTAGTATCACCCCTGATGAAGCCATTATGCAGGGAGCTGAACTGCTTAAGGCTGGGATCACCAATATTGTCGACAAGGAAGAAGTGGCTGAACAGAGCTTTGCTCCTTCTGCTCCTCCTCTTCCTGATCCGGTGCTTATGCAACCTGTTGACGACTTGGAGCTGACAGTCAGAAGCGCCAACTGCCTCAAGGCTGAATCCATCATTTATATCGGTGATTTGGTGCAGCGTACCGAAGTTGAGTTGCTTAAAACCCCGAATTTGGGTAAGAAGTCTTTGACTGAAATCAAGGACGTTTTAGCTCAAAGAGGTCTTTCTCTCGGTATGAGAGTTGCTAATTGGCCTCCTCCGGGACTTAAGTCGACCAAATAACAGAACTGTTAATCAGAAGGAATTAGGAAATGCGTCATCGTTTAGCCGGCCGTCACTTAGGCCGTACCGCTTCACATCGTGCTGCGCTGTATCGCAATCTTGCTAATGCTCTCTTTACTTACGAAGTGATCAAGACCACTCTGCCTAAGGCCAAGGAACTTCGTCGTTTTGCTGAGCCTTTAATCACTTTGGCTAAGGAAGATACCGTTGCCAACCGTCGTCTGGCTTTTGCCCGTTTGCGTGATGATGCGGTTGTTAACAAGCTCTTCACTGTGATCGGCAAGCTTTCTGCCGAGCGTAAGGGCGGTTATACCCGTATCCTTAAAGCCGGCCGCCGTCCGGGCGATCAGGCTCCCGTTGCCTACATCATGTTGGTCGACAGACCGCAGGCCGAAGAGTCTTCTGAGACTGCTCAGGCTTGATAATACTCAGGCGCGCTAAAACGCGCCTGAAACCTATTTTTGCTAATCAACTGTGTAGACGAGGGTAAGACCTTGGATCAGAATATTGATTCTTTAAAGCCTAACATCAAGAATGTAGAGACTCTGTCCGAGAATCACTACAGAGTTACCCTTGAGCCTTTCGAGCCAGAGTATGCTCACATCGTGGGCACGGCGCTCCGCCGTATCATGCTTTCTTCCATTCCCGGTTATGCTATTTCCTCTTGTGAAATAGAAGGGGTGGTTCACGAATACAGCGCGGTTGAGGGCATTCAGGAGGATATTCTTCTTGTCCTTTTGAACCTGAAGGAAGTGGCTGTTGCCGTTGAAGGACTTTTACACGATGATCCTGTTTTGGAAGTTCAAAAACAGGGGATAGGTCCGGTTACAGCTGGAGACATAATTTGTCCTCACGGAGTTTCAATCAGAAATCCTGATCTGGTGCTCTGCCATATCACCGATGACAAATTGAGACTGAACATGCATTTGCATGTTACTCGCGGTCGCGGCTATTGCCCTGCAACAGCTCGTCCGGTGTCTGACGGCGAAGAACGTTTTATCGGCAGACTTACTATCGATCCTTCTTATTGTCCGGTGCTTAATGTAGCTGTTCACGAAGAAGTGCTTGCGGATAGAAAAGAGAAATTGATCCTGGATATCGAGACCAACGGGACCATTGCTCCTGAGAATGCTGTTAAGATTGCAGGTACCATTTTTGCAGATCAACTCAACAGCTTTGTGGATATTCGTAACAGCGTTGCCCCTGTAGAAGATTCCAGTTTCACCACTTTCATCGATCCTAAGCTCATCTGCCCGGTTGAAGATCTTGAACTTACTGTTCGCTCTGCC